>JAYWAB010000085.1:0-2886 GCA_043782835.1 Aestuariivirga sp. | reverse complement strand
GTCGGCCATATAGTCATGCACTTCCAGCTTGCCGGAAATGATGTCGGCCTTGGCGGCTTCGATCTTGGCTTTCATGGCATCATTGACCATGGGCTTGTTATTGTCATCCATCGCATAGTCAACCCCGCCTTCTTTCAGGCCCAAGGCATGAATGCCGGGCTTGAAGCCTTTCGCGCCGTCTTTCATGATATTGTAAACCGCAACGTCGACATGCTTGACCATCGAGGTCAAGACCGAGCCGGGGTGCAGATAGTTCTGATTGGCATCAACGCCGATGGACATTTTCTTGGCATCAGCCATGGCCTGCAAAACGCCAAGGCCCGAACCGCCGGCCGCTGCATAAACCACGTCAGCGCCCTTGGCCATTTGGCCCTTGGTGATTTCGCCGGCCTTCACCGGATCATTCCAGGCAGCGCCGGTATCGCCCACCATGTTTTGCGAAACAGTCGCATCCTTGTTCGCCGCTTTCACGCCTTGCACATAACCGCAAGCGAATTTATGGATCAAAGGAATATCCATGCCGCCCACAAAGCCAACCTTGCCAGTTTTCGAAGCCGATGCGGCCATCATGCCCACGAGGTATGAGCCTTCATGCTCCTTGAACACGATCGATTCTGTGTTTGGTGGGTCCACCACCATGTCGATGATCGCGAACTTGAGGTCCGGATAATCCTTGGCCACCTTGGTTACGGCTTCAGCTTGGGAAAAGCCGGCAGCGATGATGGGGGAATAGCCCTTGTCAGCGAAGTTGCGGATCGCCTGTTCGCGCTGGGCTTCATTGGCGATTTCGAACTGGCCATAATCGATTCCGGTTTCCTTCTTGAACTTTTCAGCACCATTGAACATCGATTCATTGAATGACTTGTCGAACTTGCCGCCAATGTCGAACACAATGGCCGGGCCCATGTCGGCAGCAAACGCGCCAGACATCATGAGGGTCGAAAGTGCAGCTGCACCGAGAAGTGATTTGATCATCTTTGAAACTCCCTGAAATTTTGATAGGCCGATCAAGCCCTAAGCACAATTGACGCTAAAATTAATCCTTTGGCAAGCACCCCCGCAGGGCCACCCCTTGAAATTTCTGCAATACCGCCTAACTCTATTGCATGGAACAGAAACTCAACCTCGCAATCAGCCCCGAACAGCTCCAAGCCATCGGCAATGGCTTTGTGGCCTATGTCAAACCCATTGCTTTGGACGATGCTGCCAAACTTTTAGGCCAGCCCATCAAGCTCGGTCCGCAAGACAAGCTCTATTGCCTCTACAACGCCAACGGCGCACCAATCTCAATTTCACAATCCTATGATGCGGCCGTGGGCAGCGCCATGGAGCACGAGCTGGTGTCTGTGCGGGTGCACTGAATTATATCTTCCCCGCTTGCCGGGGCGGTGTCGGCGCAGCCGACCGAGGGGAGAACCTTACTTCACCAACGCGCCCTTGAGCGCGCCTTCGATCAGCTTCACAGTGTTTCCCAAACCATAAAGCGCTGCAAAACTGCCAAACCTTGGCCCCTTTTCCTCGCCTAACAATACTTGATACAGCATGTTGAACCAAGTTTGGCCGACGCCAATGCTGCCATCTTTTTGCGTCACAGTGTAAGGTTCGCGCCTTCCAATGTCATAAACCTTTTGTTGGATCGCTTCGGGCGTTGAACCTTCCGGCAGCCCACGCAAAGCTGAAACCAAATCTGTCAAGGCCGCAGCCTCTTCAGTCGACGCCGCGCGATATTTTTTCGCGGGCTTCACAAAATCCACATAATACCGAATGGCATAGCCCACCAACGCATCTAATCTGGGATGAGTGGCGGGTGTCACATCCGGCATATAGCGCTTGATGAAAGCCCAGAGGACGGCCTTGTCTTCGGTGTTGGCGACAGAAACCAAATTCAACAACAGCGCGAAGGTCACACCTCCCGTCTCAGGCACGGGCGGCTCTCCGCCATGAATATGAAACACAGGGTTCATCAATTGATCAGAAATATTATTGCCTTGGCGTTGATACCCCGCCAAGTGCTGGGCATATTCATCAACGGCGCGCGGGATCACATCAAAGAACAATTTCTTGGCTTCGCGCGGGCGGTTATACATATAAAGTGAAAGCGAGTTCGTATCGGCATAGGTCAGCCATTCATCAATGGTGAGGCCGTTGCCCTTGGATTTGGAAATCTTCTGGCCCTTGTCGTCAAGGAACAGCTCATAGACATAATGTTCCGGCGCCTTGCCGCCCAAAATATCACAAATGCTATCATAGATCGGCGCGTTGGATTGGTGGTCTTTGCCGAACATTTCGAAATCCACGCCGAGCGCGGCAAAGCGCATACCGAAATCAGGCTTCCATTGCAGCTTGGTGCGCCCGCCGCGCACATCAAGCGTCACATCGCTGCCGTCTTCATCCGCAAATGTAATCGTGCCCTTCTTGGCATCCACCGCCTTCATCGGCACATAGAGCACGCGGCCTGAGATCGGAGAGATCGGCAGAAACGGCGAATAGGTCGCCTGCCGCTCTTCGCCCAGGCTTGGCAACATCACGCCCATGATGGCTTCATATTTTTCCAAGGCGCGCATCAGCATCGCATCATATTTGCCGGACTTATAATAGTCCGTGGCGCTGCCGAATTCATAGTCAAAGCCAAACGTGTCCAAGAATCGGCGCAGCATCGCATTATTGTGATGGCCGAAGCTTTCATAGTCCCCGCCGAAAGGATTGGGCACTGAAGTGAGCGGCTTGTGCAAATGGGGCAGAAGAAAATTTTTGTCCGGCACATTGTCCGGAATCTTCCGCATCCCATCCATGTCATCAGAAAAAACCAGCAGACGCGTCGGCAAATCGCTCATCAGCGAGAAAGCCTTGCGCACCATGGTGGTGCGCGCCACTTCGCCAAAGGTG
>JAYWAB010000084.1:0-3223 GCA_043782835.1 Aestuariivirga sp. | reverse complement strand
GCCGGCATAGGCGCGTTCGCCCTCAAACACCGATGAGCCATAATGCAGGCCATGGGTGAGAACGTGGATTTTCGCTTCCTTCCAGGGGACGATCTTGCCGTCAAACCAGATTGACCCTTCGCGCTCGTCAAATGGAATGATGGACATGGCTTCCTCCGAAGAATTTTGCTTTGCTGGAAAATCAGATAGATAGGCGCTTTGAAACACTAGCATGACTGGAAAATATGTCAATATGGCTGACATAAAATTTGATGAGACATCCAAAGCGGTCGCGCTGGTGGAATTAATGTTCTTTGCCTACCGCGATTTTGTGGCGGACCCCGACCATTTGCTGGAAGGCTTGAACTTTGGCCGGGCGCATCACCGGGTGTTGCATTTTGTGGGCCGCAATCCGGGGCTCACTGTGGCGGGGCTTCTGGAGATTTTGCAAATCACCAAGCAAAGCCTGGCGCGGGTTTTGAAAGATTTGATTGATGGCGGCTATATTTACCAAATGGCCGGGGCAGAAGATCGACGCCAACGTCTGTTGCATCTTTCACCTTCAGGCGAAGCACTCGGCGCCAAGCTCATCGCGCCGCAGATTGCTCGGTTTCAACGGGCGTTTGCAGAGTCGCAGTTTCAGCCTGAAGCTTTTTCCGCGATGCTGCTGCATCTGATTGACCCGGCAAACCAAGAGATGGCCCAGCGCCTAGCGCAGGGAATGGCAGCACTGGCTGATGGCTGACGTTGCGCATATTCTGGTTATCGATGACGACGCGCGGCTGCGTCAGCTGCTGCAAAATTATTTGGGCCAACAGGGTTACCGTGTGACAGTAGCAGCTTCGGCTGGTGCCGCCCGGCAGATGATGCAGGGCTTGGCCTTTGATGCTTTGGTGGTTGATGTGATGATGCCCGGGGAAACTGGGCTTTCGTTTGTGAAGGCGCTGCGCGATGCTGCGGGGCAAGTTCCCGTGTTGATGCTTTCGGCACTTTCTGAAACGGGAGACCGGATTGCCGGGCTTTCGTCGGGCAGTGATGATTATTTGGCCAAGCCTTTCGAGCCGGAGGAATTGCTGCTGCGCCTCAAAAGCCTTTTGCGGCGGGCTGTATTGAGCGATGCGGTGATTGATGATGTTGGCTTTGGGCCGTTCACATTTCGAATGTCCTCAGGTGAATTGTCCAAGGACGCATTGCCGGTTCGGATTACGTCGCGGGAAAAAGAAATCCTGCGGCTTTTGGTGAGGGCTGAAGGAACTGCCGTTTCGCGGGCAGCACTGGCTGGCGAAGCGAGCGCTGATGCCACGCGTAAAGTTGATGTGCAGATCAATCGCCTCAGACAGAAAATTGAAGATGACCCGACCAACCCCAGATTCCTACAGACTCTGCGTGGCCAGGGTTATGCTTTGGTCACAGGGCCTTTGTGATGGCCGCGCCGCGCAGCCTCTATGATCGGTTCAATGCTGTGCTTGAGGCTTATGCGCCGGATGATCTTTACCGACGCGCGCTGGCCATTATGATTACACCTGTCGTTTTACTACAGCTCTTGTTGGCAGGTGTTTTGGTGTCGCGTTATCTTGACAATGTGGCCAATGTTTTGGCGCGCTCGCTGGCTGATGAGACAGCACTTCTGGTTGATCTTTATGAAACGTCAGACAAGTCGGAAGCTGCGGTGCTGCGGGTGCAAGATTATGCGCAACGGGTTTTGCATATGGATTTTGAAGAACAGCAGATTCAAAACCTGCCAGTCCCAAAATCAACGACAGTTCTTTCGGTTATCGATAAACGCATCAACACGTATCTGGCGCAGGATATGAAACAGCCTTTCACGGTGGACGCGCAAAATTCTGGTGGCAAATTCGTCATCCATATTTTGGTGGACCCGCAGCGGGTTTTTGTTCTGGGCGTGGACAGCAACCGCGCGCAGGCTGTAGGCACGCCATTGCTGCTGTTGTTCATGGCCCTTTCGACATTGGTCTTCATGGCCATTTCTGTGGTGTTTATGCGCAACCAGATCAAACCCATTCTCGATCTTACGGCAGCGGCGCGTGAATTCGGCAAGGGCCGCGAGATTGGCGAGTTCAGACCCGAGGGTGCGCGCGAGGTGCGACTGGCGGGCGAAGCTTTCATCGATATGAAGCGGCGGATCGCGCGCCATGTGGAGCAACGCACGACTTTGCTGGCCGGCGTGTCGCATGATCTGCGGACAATTCTGACCCGTTTCAAACTGGAGCTGGCTGTGTTGGGCAGCGGCGCTAAAACCAAGCCGCTGCATGAAGATGTGAATGAGATGCAGCATATGCTGGAAGACTACATGGCCTTTGTACGCGGTGATGGCGGCGAGCAAGCGGCACTCATCGCCGTTTTCGAACTGGTGCAGAGCGTGGTCAGCAGTTTGGCGCGCAGCGGCAGGCGCATCGAAGTTATGCACCTGCCAGATATGGCCATCATGCTCAAGCCCAATGCGTTTCGGCGGTTGCTCAGCAATGTTCTGGTTAATGCCCTGCGCTTTGGCACGCTGGTGCAGATTTCAGCGCTTCGGCAAGATGACAGGCTGTGGATTTATATCGACGACAATGGCCCCGGCATTGCTCTGGCGTTGCGTGAAGATGCTTTCAAGCCCTTCAAGCGCTTGGATGAGGCGCGGAACCTGGATCAATCGGGCTCAGGCCTTGGGCTTGCCATTGCGCTTGATATTGCACATGCCCATGGCGGCGATATTGATCTGGAAGACAGTCCGCTGGGCGGGCTTCGGGTGGCGATCAAGGTTCCGGTTTAGCTTAGATTACCACATCGAGTTTTTGGCGCGTTCGGCCCAGCCGTTGTTATAGACCTCGCCATTGATTTCGCCTTTGGTGAGATCTTCCAAAATCTCGCCCATTGTTGGAACCTCTGCTTTTGCAACATGCTTTGAATTATCCCAGAGCCCGGCGCGTAAAATCGCTCTGGCGCATTGCGTATAGGCGGCCTCGATTTTGATCAAGATCACGCACCGGGGCAACTTGCCTTCGATTTCGAATGATTGGCAAAGTTCTGCATCTGTTGTCAGGGTGGCTTTACCATTCACACGGAACGTCGTGCCGCTGCCCGGAATGAAAAACAGCAAGGCGACACGCGGGTCCACCACAATGTTGCGCAGACTGTCGATTCTGTTGTTGCCGCGCCTGTCGGGCATGGCCAAGGTTTTTGCGTCGAGCACACGCATGATGTTTTGGGGATCACCGCGCGGGCTGCAATCCAAGCCGCC
>JAYWAB010000083.1:0-4195 GCA_043782835.1 Aestuariivirga sp. | reverse complement strand
ACTCCCCCAGTCCCCCAATTGTTGACTTTGCGGCCCGCGCTCATCACCCAAAATAGTTTTCCACCCCCTGTCGATTGCGCACCTGGTCATTCGTCCTTCCAGTGTCACAACCTAAGGAGAAAACCATGACACTGCCGATCACTTCGCTTTACGCGGCTTTGCTCACGATGATGATGCTGGGCCTCGCCGCTTCCGTCATTGCCAAACGCGCCGCCACCGACATTTCCATTTTGCATGGCGACAATATGGATTTGGCACTGGCCACGCGCCGTTTCGGCAATTTCATTGAATATGTGCCCATGGCCCTTTTGCTGATGGCGCTGATGGAATTGCAATCGGCCAGCGGCCTTGCGACGTTGCAACCGCTTGAGCCAGACTTCGTCACCTATCAGCCTTTCCACCCGCTCAAGGCCGATCTGTTGCGCTGCATGGCTGACCCAACCGGCGCGGAAGCCTATAACGCAGCACTGGCGTTGACCCGCAACGAACCAGAAAAGCGATTTTTGGAATGGAAAAAGGCACCCCGATTTACCCTGACTGATATTGGCGACTAATCTCGCTTAAATTGTAGCGAACGACGCAAGAGGTCAAAGATGAATTACTTCATCACAAGCGACGTCCCGCAGCTCGATGAAGGATTAAAGTTTTATTGTGATGCACTGGATCACGTTGAAGTCTCCCGCTCTGTCGCGGCTTATGCCACTCTTAAGGGTGGCAGTTCACAAATCGGCTTGATCAAGAAACAGGCCGACACGAAACCGGCAATGGGATCTGACTACATTCGTCGACAACTCCATGCACACTTTCAACCTTTGCGAGGCTCGAAAAACTTGGTCGAACGCAAACGCCATCGGCGACGTTGCCGAACAAGGGAAGCAGATTGATTTGACCAGCCCCGCTTGCAAGACAATCACGCAGCTTGATGCAAATTCGATCTGTTACCTGCGGCAAATGGCAGCTTATTATCGCGCCAGACCTACCCGATTGATTTTGATGCTCGTTCAAAAAGGGGAAGACGCACAATGGACACAGCAGCTAATTTGGCGAAGTAATTTTACAGCGAACAGTTTGGCCGCTATAGATATTCACTTGGTTTCTGCCGCGAGCCTAGCAACTCTGAGGTGACGAAATGTATCAAGCCACTGGACCAGGAAGAGTTGAGATAGTTACAGACGACAAGGTCACAGGCACTTTAGAGGCTCTTCTGTATAACTTTGATTTTGACGATTTTTCTGGGCACAAATTTCACCCACTCAAGACTGCACATGCGAACTTTCTGTCATCGCGCGTTTTTCCCTTAATTGAGGGCAATCGGGGTAATATTTGGTTGCGCGGATCGGCCAGCAAGATCGGTGAGACAGACTGGAACATGACACTTTCCATGGTACGAGCGGGACAGGTTCAGGCCTTCTTGCTGGATGGAGGCATTAAATCCGAGCAAATCGTTGCAAATGCGGTCGGTGAGAGCCTAGCGAAACGCCACTCAGAAGACGATCCGCGCGACCGTGGGGTTTATCTATGGGTAAGGCCAAACGCGAGTGTTCGGCCTCCACTCCCAACTAGAGTTCCCCCCAAGCCAGCGCTTTCGAGGGGAAAACTGAAGAAGCTTTATGTTTATGACCGCAGCAGCTTTCTTGACCGCATGCAAGCTTCTGGACGGTTCGACGACAACGAAGTCGTGACGCTGGCTATTGACAAGGGAATTGATGAACTCAAAGATTCGTTCGACATACTCTTGGAGCACGGACAGATATTTAATCGCGCTCTATTCCAAACTCATGGCAAGCCCGGCGGAATTTGGTTTGGGAATGAGGTCCTAACAAAATATGTATTGACTAGCAAATTCAACAAATACGCGGCGCTCTTCCCTTCAGTAACCCGCATTTACTTCGATGGCTGCAATGTCGCGGGAGGCGAAGATGGGACAAATTTCTTACTCGCTGCAGGGAATATATTTTTGGCCAGAGGCGGAGGTGAAGCTGTCGGTTGGATCACTCTCGGCACTGCGATGCCAGGATTCTTGCCATTCATCGGAGGTCACACGATTCACTTCGGCTTTGATAACTCTAACAATGTCAAAAGAATTAGATTCTTCCCCGGAGGGTCCCCAAATTTTCCAGACTCATGGATTCCTGCCCGCTAGAATCGGTGGACCTCAGCGATCATCGGATTTGATCCAGCCCCACCGCTCGACCGGCACACGCCCCTTGACTCCCTGACCATACGCTCCTATCTCCCCTTTCAGCTATTGGCACTCTTAGAATGTGAGTGCTAACAGCCCCTCGGTCGCTCTCTCCGCGGCTATGCAATTTTGAAGCAAAACAAGGAGTTATCACACATGAAGTTCCGTCCTTTGCACGACCGCGTTGTCGTGAAGCGGCTTGAAGAAGACACCAAAACCAAGGGTGGCATCATCATCCCCGAAACCGCACAAGAAAAGCCAATGCAGGGCAAGATCGTCGCTGTAGGCCCCGGCGGCCGCGATGAAGCCGGCAAGCTGATCCCGATTGACCTGAAGAAGGGTGATTTGATCCTCTTCGGCAAATGGTCTGGCACCGAAGTAAAGATCGACGGCGAAGAACTGTTGATCATGAAGGAATCCGACGTGATGGGCGTTCTCGAGAAATAGTTTTTTCGAACTCTCAATCATTCAACATTTTTAAAAAGGAATTTTAATATGGCTGCAAAAGAAGTCCGTTTCGGCGGCGAAGCCCGTGAGAAAATGCTCCGCGGCGTCGACATTCTCGCCAATGCTGTAAAAGTCACCCTCGGTCCAAAGGGCCGCAACGTCATCATCGACAAGTCCTATGGCGCACCCCGCACTACCAAGGACGGTGTGACCGTTGCCAAGGAAATCGAACTGGAAGACAAGTTCGAAAACATGGGCGCACAAATGGTGCGCGAAGTTGCTTCCAAAACCAATGACATGGCTGGCGACGGCACGACCACCGCAACCGTTCTGGCCCAGGCCATCGTTCGTGAAGGCGCCAAGAACGTGGCAGCTGGCATGAACCCGATGGATTTGAAGCGCGGCATTGATATGGCCGTGGCTGTGGCCATCGACGACGTGAAGAAGCGTTCAAAGAAAGTCAAAGGCACCGAAGAAGTGGCGCAGGTTGGCACGATCTCGGCCAATGGCGACAAGGACATCGGTGACATGATCGCCAAGGCCATGCAGAAAGTTGGCAACGAAGGTGTGATCACCGTCGAAGAAGCCAAGACCGCTGAAACCGAACTCGATGTGGTTGAAGGCATGCAGTTTGACCGTGGCTATCTCAGCCCCTATTTCATCACCAACGCGGATAAGATGGTTGCTGAAATGGAAGATGTTTACATCTTGCTGCACGAGAAGAAGCTTTCGTCATTGCAACCCATGCTGCCGATCCTCGAAGCAGTTGTGCAAACCTCAAAGCCTTTGTTGATCATCGCTGAAGACATTGAAGGCGAAGCGCTTGCAACCTTGGTTGTCAACAAGCTGCGCGGCGGCCTCAAGATTTGCGCTGTCAAAGCCCCAGGCTTTGGTGATCGCCGCAAGGCCATGCTCGAAGACATTGCAACGCTGACCGGCGGCCAAATGATTGCTGAAGACCTTGGCATTAAGTTGGAATCCGTAACCTTGGATATGCTCGGCCGCGCCAAGCGCGTTCGCGTTGACAAGGAAAACACGGTGATTGTGGATGGTTCAGGCAAGAAGGCTGATATCGCTGGCCGCATTGCGCAAATCAAAGCCCAGATCGAAGAAACCACTTCGGATTATGATAAAGAAAAGCTGCAAGAACGTTTGGCCAAATTGGCTGGCGGCGTTGCTGTGATCAAGGTTGGCGGTTCAACCGAAATCGAAGTGAAAGAAAAGAAGGACCGCGTGGACGACGCGCTGAACGCCACGCGTGCAGCCGTCGAAGAAGGTGTGGTTCCCGGCGGCGGCGTTGCTTTGTTGCGCGCCAAGAAAGCTGTTGATGCACTGCATTCTGATAATGCTGACATCATGGCCGGCATCAAGATCGTGTCGAAAGCTTTGGAAGCGCCGCTTCGTCAGATCGTTGAGAACGCTGGCGTGGAAGGCTCTATCGTTGTGGGCAAGCTGTTGGAGAAATCTGGCAACTTCGGCTTTAACGCACAAACGGAAGAATATGTGGACATGGTTGCCGCTGGCATCATCGATCCAACCAAAGTTGTGCGCGTGGCCTTGCAAGAT
>JAYWAB010000082.1:0-10620 GCA_043782835.1 Aestuariivirga sp. | reverse complement strand
ATATGCCCATGAGCCGCAGATGGCACATCTTGGCGGTGCTGATGGTTTTGATCTGGTGCGTAAGATCTTGAAAGAAACACCCAAGCATTTAAACCAAGGCGGTGGCTTGCTCTGTGAAGTGGGAACGGGTGGTGAAATTCTCGAAGCCGAATTTCCCGATCTCAATTTCTTCTGGCTAGACGCCGAAGAGGCCGAGGGCGAAGTCTTCTTCCTTAAGTTTTAAGGCCCGAAGCCTTTTTGAAATTCTCATAAATCATGCGCGTATTACGCGCCATTTCAGGCATCAATGGAAGGCTTTCAGTTTTCAATTTTTCATAGGCCCCTGCCCCAAGCTCTCCTTCCAACACCGCAATATATTTAGGAAGCGAAGACCAACCTGCCACTGTCTGTGGCGAAAACTCACAATGAAACTGCGTTGATAAAGCATGGCTTTCAATGGCCATGGCCTGCACAGCGCAAACATCAGATGCCGCCAATACAACAGCACTTTGCGGAACGCGCTTCACCTCTGCGTGATGCCATTGCATCACGCGCTGCTGCTTTTCCACCCCTTGAAAAAAAACATGGTCTTCGCCCGTCAGCGAAACATCAAACACCCCCACCTCGCCCTTGGCCGCTGGTGCCACGTCTCCGCCCAAGGCGCTTGCCAACAGCTGATGGCCCAGACAAACACCAAAATAGGGTTTGGCCCTGTCCCACACCCATTCACGAATGGCGGCTTTCTCCATCGCAAGATAAGGAAACTGCTCTTCCTGCCAAGCGTCTTGTGAACCCCCAAGCACGAACATCAAATCATAGGGCGCAAGCGGTGGTATCTCCTGCCCCTCAAACACCCGCACAAAATCCGGTATAATCGCGTCTTCCGCAAACCAGTCGAGAAAGCGCCCCGGATGGTCGTGGTCCATGTGTTGAATGATTAAAGCTTTTTTCATTTCACCTCAGATCAGTTGCAGCGCAATGGCTTGCGGCCCGCGTCCACGCGCATCATCCTCAGTCGCAAAAGAAAGCCGCATGCCATCCTCAAGATGTGGCAAACCCGCACGTTGCACGGTGGAGATATGAACAAACACATCTGGCCCACCGCTATCGGTGGCGACAAAGCCAAATCCTTTTTCCTTGTTAAAGAATTTCACCGTGCCATTGAGGCGCTGCTGTTTTTCAGAACGTACCATGTAAAGGCTTTATCACGCGCGCTGCAACCGCATCAAGTTTCGCCAGTAGGGCTTGATCACGTTTTTCTGGTGCTGTCATGATTGCATGTTCCAAGGCGTGGTCGGAACCCGCCGCACAGGCCGGATGCTCTTTTGGAAATGCCGCCGCGAGCTGTAAAATAAAACGTTTTGCAATTTCAACATTGGCTTTCATGACGTTGATCACCTGCGCCACATCCACCGCTTCGTGATGCGGATGCCAAGAGTCAAAATCCGTCACCATCGCCATATTGCAATATGAAATTTCAGCTTCCCGCGCCAGCTTGGCCTCGGGCATGGCTGTCATGCCAATAAGATCAGCCCCCCATGTCCGATGCAGATCAGACTCTGCGCGCGTCGAAAACTGCGGGCCTTCCATCACCACCAAAATCCCGCCATCACGGTGCGCCATCTGTTCGGCCTCCAGCGCAGCACAGGCAAATTCACGCAACGTCGGTGAAGTCGGTTCCCCAAAGGGCACATGGGCCACCAAGCCCGTCCCAAAAAACGAATTGTCACGTTTGAACGTCTTGTCGATAAACTGATCCGGCAACACAAACATGCCCGGCGGCAATTCCTCGCGCAGCGAACCCACCGCCGAAAGCGAAAACAAATCCGTCACACCGCAGCGTTTTAAAACATCAATATTGGCGCGGTAATTAATGCTGGAAGGTGAGAACACATGTCCCCGCCCGTGGCGCGGGAGAAAGACCACAGGTAAGCCAGCGATCACACCCCGCCGCACCTCATCGGAAGCCTCACCCCAAGGGCTGGAAACGCGCTCCCACCGCGCGTTATCCATCGCGATGTCATAAACGCCCGAACCACCGATTATGCCGAGAACGGTCTGAACCATGTCGCCAATCAAGCCGCATTCTTGGCCCGCGCGTCAAGACCTATAAAAAAAGCCCGGCAGGAAGTCCGGGCTTTCAAATAAAAATTCGCAGAATTCAATGCAAGTCGCGCCAGATTTTCCGCTTCACGAAGTACAGGAGGCCCGCCAGAATGGCGAGATAGATCACAACCTCAAAGCCCGTCTGTTTGCGCTCTTCCATCTTGGGTTCTGCCGTCCAAGCAAGAAAGGCAGACACATCACGGGCCAGATCTTCAACCTTGTTGGGCGCACCATCATCATAGGTCACCAGACCATCAGACAAAGGTGGCGGCATGGAAATCCACGGCCCGTTTTCAAAATAGGGATTGTAGTATTTTCCCTCTGGCTTCTCTTTTGCCAGTTCAGCTGGCTCATCTTCAAAGCCCGAAACCAGTGAATAGACATATTGCGGTCCGCCAATGCCACTGACCAATTGCCTGAACGTTCCATGCCAACCTTCGCGGGCCTTGGTGATCAGACTGAGATCAGGTGGCAATGCGCCGCCATTTGCCGCTCTTGCCGCTTCTTCATTTGGAAAGTTCCATGGGAACGCATCAGAAGCGCGGCCCGGACGGTCAAACATGTCTCCCTTGTCATTCGGCCCATCATGGATGGTGAATGTGGCCGCCAGCGCCTTAACCTGCGCTTCCGTAAAGCCCGGCCCACCTTTGTCAGACAAGTTGCGGAAAGACACATACTTCATCGAATGGCAGTTTGAGCAGACTTCTTTGAAAACCTTATAGCCACGCTGCAATTGCGCTTTATCAAAGGTGCCAAACGGCCCTTCGAATGAATAACCAATCGGCTTGGCGCTCTTTTCAGCTTCGGCATGGGCCATGCCCACCAGGGCAAAACCAGCAATCAGGATTGAAGCAATCTTTTTCATCATCGAACTCCGGATCACTCAGCCGCAACCATTTTGCCATTGGCTTTCGCCAACACGTCTTCACTGATCGAATTGGGCAACGGCCTTGGCGTTTCGAGCAAGCCCATCAAAGGCAGAATAATGATAAAATGCGCGAAGTAATATACCGTCAGAATTTTGCCCCACATGACATAAGAACCTTCCGGTGGTTTCGATCCAATATAGCCCAACGCCACACAGACCACCGCAAAGATCCAGAACTCCAATTTGAACACCGGGCGATAAGTTCCTGAGCGCACCCGCGATGTATCAAGCCACGGCAGGAACAGCAGGATCAAGATTGATGAGAACATCGCCAAAACACCAAACAGCTTGTTGGGGATCGAGCGCAAAATTGCGTAGAACGGCAAATAATACCATTCAGGCTTGATATGCGCAGGTGTCGATAAGGGATTGGCCGGCACATAGTTCACCGCATCGCCCAAATAATTCGGGCCATAAAAAACAAACAGCGCATAAAATATCAAGAAGACAACGACGGCAAAACCATCCTTCAGTGTGTAATAGGGATGAAACGGAACCGTGTCTTGCGGCCCTTTGACCGATATGCCGGTGGGATTGTTATTGCCCGGCACATGCAAGGCCCAGATGTGCAGGATAACGACACCAGCGAGCACGAAAGGCAAAAGATAGTGCAACGAAAAAAAGCGATTTAATGTGGGGTTATCCACCGAATATCCGCCCCACAACCAAGTGGTGACATCAGTGCCCACAAATGGAATGGCCGAGAACAGATTTGTGATCACCTTGGCGCCCCAGAAACTCATTTGACCCCAAGGCAGAACGTAACCCATGAAAGCAGTCGCCATCATGATGAGATAAATGATCACACCAATCATCCACAGCACTTCGCGCGGTGCTTTGTAAGAGCCATAATACATGCCGCGGAACATATGAATGTAAACGGCGATGAAGAACATCGACGCGCCATTCATATGCAGATAGCGCATCATCCAACCAGAATTCACATCGCGCATAATATGTTCAACTGACGCAAAGGCCATGTCGACATGCGGCGTGTAATGCATCGCTAAAACGACGCCGGTGATGATCTGCACCATGAGCATAACACTCAAAATGCCGCCAAAAGTGTACCAGTAATTCAAGTTCTTCGGCGTGGGAAAATCCATCACATGGTCTTTGGCAAATGCCACGATGGGCAGCCGCTCATGGAACCATTTTCCAATTGCACTTGTCGGTTGGTATTTTGAAGGTCCGCTCATCTGTGTGTCCCGGAATTAGCCGATCTGGATTTTTGTGTCGGAAAGATATTTGTAGGGAGGAACCGGAAGGTTCTCGGGCGCTGGCCCTTTGCGCACGCGCCCCGCCGTATCATATTGCGAACCGTGGCAGGGGCAGAGCCAGCCACCGGAGGTGCCGTTTGGCTTGACGACGCCAAAATCACCCTTATCGCCTTCAGGCACACAGCCCAAATGCGTGCACACCCCGAGCATGACAAGATATTGCGACTTTCCGTCAACAACCCGGTTGTCATCGGTCGCGGGTGCCACACCTTTGCTGTTCAAGTTGCGTGAATCACCGTCAAGAAGATCAGAAACTTTCACGGCTTTGGCCGTTTCAATATCGGCCTTGCTGCGGTGTCGCACGATCAACGGGTTGCCACGCCATTTCAAAGTCACGGCCTGGCCTTCCGCGATCGGGGCCAAATCCACTTCAATCGACGCCATGGCCAAAACCGATGCATCAGGATTCATCTGGTTGAGGAAAGGCCAAGCCGTCAAAGCGGCCCCAACGCCTGCCACGGCACCCGTGGCAATCATCAAAAAGTCGCGCCGGTTTACTGTATCATGTGCCGCGTCAGCCACGTGCTTCACCCTCATCGTATGTAAGGCCGCATTGCGGCCCCAAATCGCAGGCGTTTTGGCATTGGTGGGCTGAGAAGTCTAGCCACAGCATGTCGCAGCACGCGCCAAGGGTTGCTGCCGCCGGATTTAACGCTAAAACCCTCAAATCATGATCGAAATCGCCCTCTATCAGCCCGACATCGCCCCCAACACGGCCACCATCGCCAGGCTCTGCGCCTGTCTGGGGTTAAAGCTGACCATCATTGAGCCTGCCGGCTTTGTCATAACTGATTCCGCCTTCCGCCGCGCCGGAATGGATTATTTGAACCAAGTCAACCTTGTCCGCAGCCCTTCTTGGGCGGTATTTCAACTGGAAAATGCCAACCGTCGCGTGGTCCTGCTGTCAACCAAGGCCGAGCAAAGCCACGTATCATTCCGGTTCCAGCCCGGCGATATTCTTCTCTTCGGGCGCGAGTCTGCTGGCGTGCCCGAAGCAGTTCACGCAGCCCTGCCCCACCGCATAAAAATTCCACTGAAACCCGGCTTTCGCTCACTCAACGTTGCCATGGCAGCCAGCCTCGTCACAGGCGAGGCCCTGCGCCAATTGGGCGGCTTCGCGCAGCAGCCAACTTAAACGATAATCAAACTTGGTCTGCCTTCATCACAACCATCACACTTTGATGTGATGGCGCAAAGACTGAATTCGGCTTAATCTGTCATTCCGCCGCTTTTCTTCGTACCAGCCAGACGCTAACAAGCAGATCATGAGCACAAAACTTGATTCATTGAAATCCCTCGCTGGAAACTGGTTCGCGCAATTGCGCGATGAGATCGTCAAAGCCTTCGAGGGCTTGGAAGCCGAATTCTCCGATGCCCATTTCGTGAAAACCCCTTGGGTACGGGCCGAAAATGGCGGCGGCGGAACCATGTCCATGATCCATGGCGAGCTGTTCGAAAAAGCCGGTGTGCATTGTTCAACCGTACACGGAGAATTCTCCCCTGAGTTTGCCGCTCAAATTCCGGGCGCAAAAGATGATCCACGCTTTTGGGCGGCGGGCATTTCACTGATTGTCCATCCCAAAAATCCAAATGTGCCTGCCGTGCATATGAACACCCGTATGGTTTCGACCACCCGCCATTGGTTTGGCGGCGGGGCTGATCTCACACCTGTGCTCAACCGTCGGCGCAGCCAGAGTGACCCTGATACACTGGCATTCCACGCCGCCATGAAACAAGCCTGCGACGAACATCTCGTGGCAGACTATCCGCGCTACGAGAAATGGTGCGATGACTATTTCTATCTGCCGCATCGTCATGAGCCGCGCGGCATTGGTGGCATCTTCTTTGACAATCTTCATTCAGGCGATGATGCATCAGATTTTGCCTTTGTGCAGGATGTGGGCAAAGCGTTTCTGGCTGTCTACCCTCAGATCGTACGCAATAATATGAAGAAGGCCTGGGTCGAAGAAGACCGCGATGAACAGCTCGTGCGCCGTGGCCGTTATGTGGAGTTCAATTTACTGCATGATCGCGGCACAATCTTCGGCTTGAAAACGGGCGGCAATGTCGACAGTATTCTTTCGTCCTTGCCACCTCTCGTAAAATGGCCCTGAGAGGAAATAGCGATGGACCTCCGCAACGGTTTTGATATTCGCCGCTACATCAGAAAAATCCCGGATTACCCCAAGCCCGGCATTTTGTTTCGCGACATTACAACCTTGCTTTCAGACATGCATGGTTTCCGCGCCGCCGTCGATGAATTAGCCTGGCCGTTTCTGCACGGGCAATTTGAATATGTTGCAGGGATTGAAGCGCGTGGATTTATTCTGGGTGGCGCAGTGGCCCACACATTGGGGCGCGGTTTCATCCCCATCCGCAAAAAAGGCAAACTCCCTGCCCGCACCATCGGTCAGGAATACACCTTGGAATACGGTGTCGACACAATTGAGATCCACGCAGATGCCATCAAAAAAGGTGATCGCATTCTGTTGATTGATGATCTGATCGCCACGGGCGGAACTGCTGGTGCCGCAATTGAACTCATCCGCAAATCCGGCGGTGAAGTTTTAGCCGCAGCTTTCGTGATTGACCTGCCAGATTTGGGCGGGGCAGAAAAATTACGTGGCAAAAATGTTAAGACCCATACGCTCGTGAGTTACGGCGGGCATTAAAGGCGACCCTCTAGGGAATCAATAATTGGGCAATGAGGCCTATTATTTCCATCGCATGAATGAGCCAGCTTCGACAGTGTGTCGCGAATATCTTGCATGGACTTGATGCGTTGATTCAAATCTTCGATGTGAATAAGTGCCAGCTTTTTTACCTCGCGGCTAGAGCGATTGCCATCGGCCCAAAGGCGCAAAAGACTGCGGATTTCATCCATGGAAAAGCCAAGCGCGCGTGAACGGCGGATGAAACTGAGTTGGTGCACATCATCATCGCTATAATCACGATAATTACTGTCGCGCCGATCTGCAGAGCGAACAAGACCAATCGCCTCATAGTGACGGATCATTTTGGCCGATAAGCCGGACGTCTGTGCTGCTTTGCCAATCTGCATTATTTACTCCGTGACCAATTATCCATTTGACCTTACCACGATAGGAAGGTTTAGAGAAGCTTGGAATCAATGTGAGTTCCAGTTTATGTCATCACCCAGCATCACCTATCACGTCACCGGAATGCACTGCGCTTCGTGCTCCAGTTTAATTGAGCGCACCGTTGGTAAGCTGACGGGCGTCGCCTCCGTAAACGCCAACTACGCCAATGAATCGATGACCCTGAGCTTTGATGGCCCGCAAACCGGCGCTGCCGATCTAGCAAAACTTTTGAAGCCTTTGGGCTATGGCATCGTCATTCCGAAAACCAACGCGGTGGCCACAAATCTGGCGGTGGAAAAAAATGCTGAAGTCAATTCCCTGCGCAACAAAGTGCTGACGGCCATGCCAATGGTTGCCATAAGTTCGGTCACTATGGCGTGGGATATTTTTGGCGGGCTGGGTTGGCTGCCTGTAATGGGAGAAACCACCAGTGATTTCTTCCATCATCTCCTGCCGCTAATGGCCACATATATGTTATTTGTAGTGGGCCTGCCCTACTTGCTGGGCGTGTTCCGATTTTTCCGTTACGGAGCCGCCAGCATGGACACGCTTGTCGGCCTTGGCACCAGCGTGGCTTTTTTGTTCAGCTTCATCTTGATGGCGTTTGAAAAGCCCCTGAAGCCTTATCTCGACACCACACACAGCTATTATGATGTGACGATTATTGTAATCGGCTTCATCACGCTGGGTAAATTCTTGGAAGCCCGCGCTAAGTTACGAACCGGCGGAGCGATTGAAGCGCTGCTAGGTTTACAAGCAAAAACTGCGATTTTGCTTGAGGATAAAATTGAACGTGAAATTCCGATTGAGCAAGTGGTGGCCGGAAACATTCTGGTGATCCGCCCAGGTTTGCGCATCCCCGTAGATGGTGTTTTGAAATTGGGTCATTCATTTGTGGATGAATCAATGGTCTCGGGTGAACCTGTTCCCGTCGAGAAAAATGCCGACAGCAAATTGATCGGTGGCACCATGAACACCGATGGCAGCTTCACAATGGAAGCGCGCAAGGTGGGATCAGAAACGGTTTTAGCTCACATAATCGATATGGTCGCCATAGCGCAAGGCAGCAAAGCTCCTGTACAGCGCTTGGCTGATAAATTGTCAGCAATTTTTGTTCCCGTCATACTTGTGGTGGCTTTAGCAGCACTGGGCGCATGGTTGCTGTTTGGCATTCCGACACTTGGCTTTGAACATTCGCTAACCTATGGCCTCACTTGTTTTGTCGGCGTGTTGGTGATTGCCTGCCCTTGTGCCCTGGGCCTTGCCACGCCCACAGCAGTGATCGTCGGCATCGGCAAAGGTGCCACTGCTGGCATTCTGATCAAAGATGCAACCACGCTGGAGAAGCTGGCGAAGGTCAACACAGTGGTTCTGGATAAAACCGGAACCATTACCAAGGGTGCGCCTGAGCTGGTTGATTTTACTTTGTATGACGCCAAAAGCGAAGTCGAAGCGCTGGAGATTTTAGCAAGTTTGGAAAACCGTTCCGAACATCCCATTGGCCAGGCCATTGTGAAGGCGGCACAAATGCGTGGCATTGCGTTTGGAGATGTGAAAGACTTTTCGATCATCAAAGGCCAAGGCTTAGTGGCTTCACGGGGCCGCGATATTTACTATGCGGGCAATGCCAAGCTGATGGAAAAGCTGGGCCATAAAATTGATGCGGCAATGATCGATCAGCGTACCAAAGACGGCAACACGCCAGTGTTTCTGGCCACGCGAAAAACTTTGTTGGCATTGGCATTTGTGGCCGATGCTGTGAAGCCCGAAGCGGCGGCAGCGATTGCTGCGTTAAAGGCGCTGGGTTTAAAGACTGTGATGTTGTCTGGAGATAATCAAAACACCGCGCAATATATGGCTAACCTTGTTGGTATCAATGAAGTGATAGGCCAAGCATCACCAGAAATGAAACTGGCTGAAGTGAAGCGTCTGCAGGCAGCGGGCTTCAATGTGGCAATGGCGGGTGATGGCGTGAATGATGCACCGGCCTTGGCACAAGCTGATGTCGGCATTGCGATGGGCACAGGCACTGATGTGGCCATTGGTGCCGCGGGCCTCACCTTGCTCAACGGTGATATTTCACGGCTGGTGCAGGCTGTTAAACTTTCCCGCAGCACAATGCGCGCCATTCACCAAAACTTGTTTTGGGCCTTCGCCTTTAATCTTATAGGAATTCCTCTGGCCGCAGGCGTTTTCTATCCAATGTGGGGCTGGCTGCTTTCTCCAGTATTCGCAGGTGCAGCCATGGCGTTCTCCAGTGTCACCGTTGTTACCAATTCCTTGCGGCTCAAATTGTCAGGAGCTCACTAATTGAATAGTCAGACATTTTTTATCTCCGGCATGACGTGCAAGGCGTGCGTTGGACTTGTTGAATCTGAAGTTTTAGATTTTCCAGGCGTGGTCTCTGCCAAAGCCTCACTGGCAAATAATACACTTCAACTTACAGGCGATATTGCCGAAAAACCGCGCCTGCAAATCCTGCAGGATTTGATGCCTGCCCTTGCCAAGCATGGCTACGCCCTGTCTGAAACACAGCAGAAACGCACTATTGCGTGGCGGCAATTTCTAATCGCAGTTCCAATGGCCGCTTTATTTCTCTCGGCCTTATGGGGCTTACAAAAGCTTGGCATTGTCAATTTGGTGTCGCTGAAAAATGCAACCTATTTGACCTCCTTCACCATTGGCATCATCGCCTCGCTTTCAACCTGCATGGCGGTGGTTGGCGGATTGACGCTTTCGATCTCAGCAAATTTCGCCAAAGAAGGTGATGTGTTCAAACCGCAATTGCTGTTTCATATCGCCCGACTACTGGCATTTTTTCTGTTGGGTGGCGCAATCGGTTCGCTGGGTTCACAGTTTGAATTTTCTGATGGCGGCACATTCGCGATAAGTCTGATTGTGGGCATCGTGATGCTGTTGCTGGGTATCAATCTGCTTGATATATTTCCCAAAGCCAACGCGCTGGTGCCAACTTTACCTAAATCGGTGATGCGTTGGATTGAACCCCTCAAATCTGCCAATCACAATCTCACGCCCATACTGCTTGGCATCCTCACATTTTTTCTGCCCTGTGGCTTCACGCAATCCATGCAAATTTACGCGCTGTCATCAGGTGGTTTTATTCCGGGCGCGCTTACGATGGGCTTTTTCGCGCTGGGAACATTGCCAATATTGGGGCTGATGAGCTTTGCTTCCCTCGGCCTCAAATCACCATGGGGCACGGGCG
>JAYWAB010000081.1:0-12497 GCA_043782835.1 Aestuariivirga sp. | reverse complement strand
CCCGTGACGGCGATGGACTTTCCCTGGTTCCAGCTTCGCGCAGCGCGGGCCATATTTTCCAAGCCACGCAGAGGATCATCCGCCACTTGCAAAACTGCGCCCGCAGATTTCATTTCATCGGTGACGCGTGAGACAACGGCAACCCCTGCCCCGGCTTGAAAAGCCTGAACAACATAATCATGGCCATCATGGGTTTCGCCTTTGATGGCCACAAAAATATCGCCTGCTGCGATGCTGCGTGAGTCAATCGAGACGCCATTCATTGGCCCCGCGCTATTGCCACGGAGGTTACCACCTGTTGCGGCGAGAAGTTCCTGCACTGTCCACAACGCGCGCTCAGCCATGGTAATCCTCGCCGCGCAAGGCGGCTTTCACCGCTTCATGGTCGCTGAAAGGCACGGTTTTGTCAGCGATGATCTGGCCTTCTTCATGGCCCTTTCCGGCGACAAGAAAGACATCGCCTTCCTTCATCATTTCAACGCCTGTGCGGATGGCTTTGGCCCGGTCGCCGATGTCCCGCGCCTTGCTGGTGCCCGATAAGACCTCTTGGCGAATTTGTAATGGCGCTTCGCTGCGTGGATTGTCATCAGTCACAATCACAACATCCGCGAGCTTCTGCGCGATAGTCCCCATCTGCGGGCGTTTGCCTTTGTCACGGTCTCCACCGCAACCAAAGGCGACGATGAGTTTGCCTTTGGTGGCAGGGCGCAAAGCTTTGAGTACATTTTCGAGCGCGTCGGGTGTATGGGCGTAATCGATAAAGATGCTGCCACCTGTTGGTGCGCTGGCGACATAGTCCATCCGGCCCTTGGCACCTTTCAGTGATTCCAGAGCGTGCAGCACCAAAGAGATTTCACCACCAGATGCAATGACGAGGCCTGCTGCCACGAGTGCATTGGAGACTTGAAAATCGCCGACCAGCGGCAGCGCCACTTCGTAACGCGATTGCGGCGTTTCAATCATCAGCAATTGTTCCAAACCTGAAGGTTGGCAAGCAATTAATTTAAGATCCGTGCCGCTTCGACCGACGAGGAAGGGTCGCAAGCCCGCCTTCTTAGCGTGGGCCAGAACTTCCGCACCCTCGGGTGCATCCATATTGATCACTGCGGGCGCACCTTGCGGCAGCAGCGCATCAAAAAGACGGAGCTTGGCTTTGAAATAATTTTCGAATGTGCCGTGATAGTCCAGATGATCGCGGGTGATATTGGTGAAGGCCCCGGCCGTGAGGCGTAAGCCGTCGAGGCGGTTCTGCCCCAGGCCGTGGCTTGAAGCTTCGATGGCCAGATGTTGCACGCTGTCGTTGCGCAGTTTGGCTGCAAGTTCGGCTAGCTGGATCGGGTCTGGCGTTGTGTGGGTCAAATATTGCGCGCCTTCGGGCCCAACGACGCCGATAGTGCCCAGGCTGGCGGCGCGAAAGCCCATCGCGGCCCAAATCTGGCGCACAAAAACTGTGACGGAGGTTTTCCCATTGGTGCCAGTGACAGCCACAATTGTTTCGGGCTGCGCATCATAAAAACGCGCCGCCACCAACGCCAAAATGCGGCGTGGATTTTGGGCGGCGATGACACCAGCCTTGCCCTCATAAGCGCCCTTCTGGCAGAGCACGGCGGCGGCCCCTGCTGCAAAAGCTTTGTCGATAAAACTTGCGCCATCAACTTTCGTGCCCGGCAGCGCTGCAAAGAGAAAACCCGGTTTCACGGCGCGGCTGTCTGCGGTGAGACCAGCGATGGCTATATCGCCGCTCTTAGGCAAAGCTGCATCGTCTTTCAAAAGGCGGCTGAGAAGAACAGTCACTGTCTCAGCCTTCTTTCTTCACTGTTTTGGCTTGCTTGGCAAGTTTTGCCAAATCTTCGGCGCTGAATTGCGGTTCGATGCCCAACATTGGCGCGATGCGCGCGATGATATTTGAAGCGGTGGGCACGGCGTTCCAACCTGCTGTGGCAAAACCATGGGTTTCGGATGTCGGTTGGGGCTCATCCAACATAATCAAAATGGCATATTTTGGATGATCCATCGGGAAGGCCCCGATGAAACTCGCCAGGCTCTTGTCCTTGGAATAGCGGCCATGAATGACCTTTTCGGCCGTGCCGGTTTTACCGCCGACGCGGTAGCCCAGAACGTCGGCTTTTTCGCCCGTCCCCTTTTCGACATTGAGGCGGAAGATATAACGCATCTTCTCAGAGGTTTCCGGCTTAACGATACGGTGGCCGAGGGCCTGCGCCTCTTCCTTGGAGCGCTTTAAGAAAGTGGGCGGCAGGGACATGCCGCCATTGACCAAATCTGCAATCACCGACAAGCCTTGCAGTGGTTGTACGGCAAAACCATGGCCGAAGGCTGCGGTGGAAGAGGCAAGTTTGCTCCAATGGCGCGGCAGCAAGGGCTTGGCGCTTTCGGGAACTTCCGTCACCAACCTGTCGAGCAAGCCGACGCGGCGGAGGAACTCCATGTGGTTGTCCAGCCCCACTTGTAAAGCCATTTTCGCTGTGCCGATGTTGGACGAGTTGGTGAAGACTTCCTCTGTGGTTTGAAGCTTATGTGCGGCGTGGAAATCGTGAATTTTGAATTTGCCGATTTGGAGCGGCTGACGCGTGTCGAATGTTGATTGCAACGTCGCGGTGCCATAGTCAAAGGCCATGGCGAAGGTGACGGCCTTGATGACCGAACCCAATTCATAGACGCCGCTGGTCAGCTTGTTCTGCTGATCAGAAGTGAGGCGCTTGTCTTCGGCGTTTGGGTTATAATCGGGCAGAGACGCCAGTGCGACGATTTCGCCCGTCTCGACATTCAGAATAATGCCGCCGCCGGCTTTGGCTTTGAATTTCACCACAGCCTTGGCCACTTCGTCGGTGACTGCCTGTTGCACGCGTGTGTCAATCGACAGTTGGGCCGGCGCTGTTGAATGGGTTTCAGGTTCATTCAATGATGCGGTGTAAATCGCACCCTGCTCATCCAAGAACTTTTCGATGCCAGCAATGCCTTTGGTATCGACATCAACATAACCCACTGTATGTGCGGCCAAGCGGCCCAATGGATAGACGCGCTTGCGCTCTTCCACAAAGCCCACGCCGGGAATGCCCAGATTGTAGATCGCGTCGCGTTGTTCGGGGCCGACTTGGCGTTTGAGCCAGACGAAGGCGCGGCCAGGCTGCTTTAATTTATCGCGCAAGGTTTTAGCATCGAGATCGGGGATATTGGCGGTGAGGAGTTCGACAGCTTCGTCGACATCAATGATCTTGCGCGGGTCTGCATAGAGAGACGACACGGAAATATCAGTGGCCATCACAACACCATTGCGGTCCACAATATCGGGGCGCGGTTGGCGCGGTTCATGCGCGGCAAGTTCGGGATTGGCGGGGGCAGCGTGATGCAGCAAGGTGAGCTGGCCCAGTTGGACCGAGATCGCAGCGAAGAACGCAGTGAAGGCGATACCCAGTAGCCGAATGCGGTTCTGGCCCTTGAGTGCACGCGGGTTTGAATTGGGCAAGTTCATTGGAGGTTCTCCAACATCTTGCCGATCTCATCGGCATTCTGCGCTTCAAGTTTCAGCGGTGGAGTTTGGGGCACGCGCGCACCGATTTCTGCCAGTGGCACAATTTGCTGGGCAGTCAGCGTTTGCATCTTCAACTGCTCTTCGGCAATTTTTTGAATCCGATCAGGCCGTGTGAGGCTGGCCCATTCGACGTTCAACAGTTTGATTTTCTCGCGTTCATCGTTGATTGATTTTTCGGTTTTGGCAATATCGCGTTCGAGGCCACGGGTTTTGTGTTCGAGCGAATAGAGAAAAAAAGCAGCGACAAGAACGCTGACCACGAGAAAGGCATTGGCGAGTTTGACCATCAGTGCCGCTCCATCCGGGGTAGGCCGAAATCTACGGGCGAAAGCGGCAGGCCTATTGCGTCCGTGCGGATAGCAAAGCGCAGCTTGGCGGAACGGGCCCGTGGGTTGATGTGAGACTCCGCCCCACTTGCGGCAAGGGCGTTGCGATGGGTTTGCGTGAAAGTTGCAGGAGGCGCTTCGAGTACGCCCAGCTGATGGCGCGAAGTTGCAGGCGCTTTGCCGGAGCGGGCAGCGAAGAAGCGTTTGACGATGCGGTCTTCCAGCGAATGAAAGGTGACGACGACGAGCCTGCCACCTTCGGCCAAGATATTTTCGGCGGCGAGCAAGGCACCCGCCAATTCTTCCAGCTCCGCATTCACATGAATGCGCAGCGCCTGAAATGTGCGGGTGGCGGGATGGGTGCGGTCTTGGGCCCTTTGCGGCCCGGTGGCGCGTTCCACTGCCTTCACCAGATCAATCGTCGTCAGGATCGGGGCTTCGCTGCGGGCTTTCACAATGGCGCGGGCGATGGCGCGTGAGCGTGGCTCTTCGCCCAGTATGAAAATGATCTGCGCCAGATCGTCAGCATCCAAGGTGTTGACGAAGTCCTTGGCGGACTTGCCCTCCTGCCCCATGCGCATGTCGAGCGGGCCGTCTTTCATGAAGGAGAAGCCGCGCGCTGCCTCATCGATCTGCATGGAAGACACACCCACATCCAGCACCACGCCTTGCACTTTGCTCAAACCTAAATCAGCGAGAATCTCTTCGAGATTGGCGAATGTGCCCTGCACCAGTTTCAGGCGCGGGCCGAATTCC
The DNA here is from genome assembly GCA_043782835.1 of Aestuariivirga sp. Lineage (GTDB taxonomy): Bacteria > Pseudomonadota > Alphaproteobacteria > Rhizobiales > Aestuariivirgaceae > Aestuariivirga. Next base: position 7,865 of record JAYWAB010000081.1, on the reverse strand, counting down.
GCCACCATGGCCTGCCCCACCGCAATGGCTGTAGGATCGCGGTCAATGGCAATGACCTGAGCTTCGGATGACTGCAAAATGCCGCGCGTGTAGCCGCCCGCACCGAATGTGCCATCAATGAAAATACCCCCCTCATCTGGGGCAAGTGCTTGCAGCACTTCGGGCAGCATGACGGGCACATGCCGTGCTTTTGTACTATCAGAAATGCTGGCGGGTTGAGACATCAGGAACTTGCGTTGATTGAGAGTTTGTTAACCAGCCCAACATGCCCCGGGCAGTCTTAACAAATCGTTTCAAATACGATTCATTTCAAGGCTTTGGCGGCCTTATCGTCCAACGCCGAGGAAGAGTGCCAGTCGGCCTGTAAGCCGGGTTCTGTCCACAGGGGTTGCCCCCTGTTGGATGGCCATTCATCTGGAGCCTGTGTTGCCACAGACTTCGTGCAACCAACCCGGGCGGCGGGCCGGAAACAGCCTTGAGGCCGAAGCCTCGTGCCGCCCCTATTCGGTTTTGCTCCGGGTGGGGTTTGCCTGGCCAAGCTTCGTTACCGAAGCCGCGGTGCGCTTTTACCACACCTTTTCACCCTTACCCGCCTTCGCCTTTCGGCTTCGGCATGGCGGTTTGTTTCTGTGGCACTTTCCCTGGGGTTACCCCCGCCGGGCGTTACCCGGCACCCTGATCCCGTGGAGCCCGGACTTTCCTCTCTCCTCCAGCTTTCGCCATTGAGAAGAGCGGCCATCCGGCCGACTGACCGGGTGGGGTTAGGCTGGTGGGGGGGATTGGTCAACGGGGGTTGCGCTCTTCATCCTCCCCGCTCGCCGGGGAGGTGGGTCACCGCAGGCGAGACGGAGGGGTTGGTGGCAGTTTGAACTCGTGGCCGCCGACCCCTCCGTCGCTTCGCGCCACCTCCCCAGTCTTCGGCTGAGGAGGATAAGTTGGGTAATTCAGTGACAGTGGTAATTCAGTGACAGTGCATTTAACTTAATTTAATGCCCTGTCACCGAAATTCACACTGTCACCGAAACTCTACCACCGAAATTTGAGTGGTGACCTGTGCGGAAATGATGTGGCGTGGGTGCATCGCTATGCCTTGCTCCGCAAATCCACGATCACGTCGCGCAAGAGTTTCACTGCGTGATAGCCAATGAACAGCCCGATCAGAAGGGCCGCGAGCGAGTCCAACCAGTAGAGCCTACCTGTGGCGAGGATGATTGCGCCGGTCACGGCGACTGCCGCAGAAGCCGCAGCATCAGAAATTGTGTCCAGCATTACAGAGCGCATGTGCAGATCATCCTTGTCGTCATCGCCGCCCAGAACGAATGCCCCAATCAACATAGCGATGGTGGATAAGACGCTGACGATCACCACCGGCAGTGCTGCTATTTCCGGCGTGTTGCTCAGCAACCGCTGTGTGGCCATGACCACAACAAAAGCTGTTACAATCAACAAAAACAGAGCGTTGATCAACGCCACCACCGAGGTGGCTCTGGCATAACCATTGGGCTGCTGTTGGATGCGGATGGCAAGGATGCCAAGGCTGATCGCGGTTGCATCGGCGATATAGTCGCCACCAGCTGCGAGCACCCCCAAAGAATGCGAGGCGAGCCCGACAATCACCAGACCGGCGATCATCACCAGATTCAAGAGTAAGACCAGAATCAAACGGATTTCCTGTTTCATGCCTTAGGCATAGCATGGTCTGCGCGTTGTGCTGACGTAGCAGGCTTCACGGACCCCCTGCCCTTGTAAATTCCCCGCCACTCCCCATTTGTCGCAAGTTACCTCTGGGGGCTTTGGCCATGACTGCTACGATGACTGATGTTGAGATGGTTGCTACTTTGAAGCGGCTCAAATGGATTGCGCGGTTCATGGATAATGGCTGGGGCATTCCGTTTACGCGGTTTCGCTTTGGCGCGGATGCTTTGTCGAGCATCATTCCTGTTGGCGGCGATGTCATCATGGTTTGCGCTTCGCTTTATCTGGTGATCAAGGCCTGGGAGATGGGCGCACCGCGGGCTTTGCTGGCGCAGATGCTGGCCAATGTGGCGGTGGAGGCCGGGATCGGCGCTGTGCCGGTGATCGGCGGCATTCTGGATGTGCTGTTTATGGCGAATGTGAAGAACATGGATTTGTTGACAGAATTTCTGCGACAAAAAGGCGTGGCAGTGGCGTGAGATTTTATCACTTGCTTGGTGGACAGGGCGCGTCAGTCCACTATGCTCAGGCCTATGACGAAAAATTGGATGTGGGCCGTTCTGGCTGTGGCGCTTTCGGGCCAAGCTGAGGCGCAAGAGCGGCAGTGGAGCCTTGATGCCACGGACCGACAGGCGTTTCTGGTTTTTGGTGTGCCGGAAACTGACGACGTGGGCTTGAGTTTTTGGTGTGACATCGGCACCAACCGCATGGCCGCTTATTTGCCCGATAGCTTTGCCAAGTTGAAATCTGGCGAGCGCACGGTGATGACGCTCAGCGTTGACGGCAAGGGTTTTGCCCTGCCGGCCACGGCGGCGCGGGACCCGGGTTCAGGCCACGTCACGGTTGAAGCCAAGTTCAAGGCCAAGGATGCACTGATGAAGAACTTGGCCAATGGCGAAACGGTGGGGGTGAGCATCAAGGGGCATCATGCGACTTATCCTTTGGTTGATGCGGATTTTGAGGGTCTGTTGAATACCTGCGCGCAGATTGATACGGGGAATGGGCAGTAGCGCCTAGCCCGCCCGCAGCAACTTATGCAGCGTGGCTACGGTCGAGACATCGGCTATGCCGTCCACTAAGGCTTGTCTGAAATGGCGTTGGAAGGCTTCGACCACAATCTTGGTGCGGTTATCGAATGTGCCTGTCACATCAAGGCCGTAACCGTACATCTTTAACAAGCCTTGTAAGGCGGTGACGGAGTCTCCCTGATCGCCAAGTTGCAGAAAAGTTCCACCACTGATGGGTTCGGGCGTCACGTAATGGCCAATGTGTTTTCGGTGGAGAAAGTGCCAATCGAATTTCTCGCCCGGATCAATTTTGCGGCCGGGAGCGACGTCAGAATGGGCCAGTATATTGCGCGGTTTGATCTGGTTGCGGGTGATAATGTCTTGGCAGAGTGCTGCCACATGTTCCATCTGTTGTTCTGGAAAATCGGGATAGCCTAAAGTGTGGCCGGGGTTTTGGATTTCAATGCCGATGGCATGGGAGTTGATGTCTTCCATGCCATGCCATGACGAGACGCCCGCGTGCCAGGCGCGTTTGGTTTCATCGACCATTTGGACAATGGTGCCCAATTCATCCACCAGATAGTGGCAGGAGACTTCTGACGCTCTATCGCAAAGCCAATCGCAGGCGCGTTTTGCATCGCTCATGCCTGTATAATGCAAAATCAAGATCGAGACGCTGGCGCGCCTGTCATTGATGTTGGGTGAGCGTTTGACTTGATGCGGCAGCTTGGTGCCGATCACAATTCGTGGACCTTTTCGATCTCGGCATAGGCGGCATTGATGCGGGCCAGGCGATCAGTCGACAAGCGCACCATCTCTGCGGGAACCCCGGCGGCAATTTGCTTATCGGGGTGGAGTTCTTTCACCAAAGTCTTGTAGCGTTTTTTTACTTCGGCGATTTTGCTGTCGGGTGCTATGCCGAGCACTTCAAAGGGATCATCGCGCAGTGCCACATGGCGGGCGCGCAGGCGCAGCCAGTCTGCACCTGCAAAACCAAAGATTTCAGAAACGGCTTCGAGATAGACAAGTTCATTGGGGTGGATCACGCCATCGGCCTTGGCGATGTGAAAGAGGCCGTCAATCACGCTTTCAAGCACATGGGATTTTGGGCCGAAAAGCTTGGCCACTTGGGCGGCATAGGATTCAAAGCCCGCTACATCCTGCTTGGCCATATTGAACACCCGGGTGACAGCGGCGCGGTCTTTCTCCGGCACGTGAAAGACTTCGGCAAAAGCCTGCACTTCATCATCGGTGACCACGCCATCGGCCTTGGCCATTTTTGCGCCCAGGGCAATCATACCAATGGTGAAGGCCACGGATTTTTCAGGTGGTTGTGACGCGCCGGTGATGTCGCCCAAAGCGTTGCCCAAGCCGCCGCTTAGGCCTTGGGCAAATTCTGTGATGCGGGACCAGACCGTCATTTAAACACTCTAGTAGATTCGTTGGCGGGCGGAAGACTTATGGTTTTTTGCGCCAGTAATAGAACATGTTGAAGACGGGCGTATCGCCATCCTGGCCACGGCCCAGACGTTGCTCGACATGCCAGGCGCGGCCCGCTGTCCAGGCTGTTGCCATCAAAACAGGAACGGCAACCAAGACCAGAAGGATTTGAATGAGCAGATCTGGAAAGCCCAGCATTTTCGAGAAGGCCCAGACCGAGGCAGCCGCTGCTGCACCGACAAGGCAAAAGGCCAATAAGGTGGCCCCCGCTGCGGCAAGAAAACTGCCAAAGGGGCTGAGTGCCTGCACTGATGCGCCGGGCTGTTTATCGGGCTTGATATATTCCTGTTCCATGCGCTTCATATGCCCGGCAGCCGCCAACTAATCAAGCCCGGGGAAGACTCACATATGATTCCAATGATGGAAATTGGGCCAGATGTTGTCGGGGTAATAGGGGCCGAAATCGCCGGGGTGATCTTCGCGGACATCAAAATATGGCTTCATATCGGTCGTGAACAGGCTCTCTTGTTCATGTCCGTGGTGATGGTGATGGGCGTGATGCCAGTGGTGACATTGATGATGGTGGCGATGATGATGTGCTTCTGCTCCCGGGGACCACACAAAGCCCGCCATGGCGGCGAGCGCTGCTAAAATCAAAAGTCTCTTCATCACTTCAAACCTTCCTTGCCTGATTCCACTGGCAGACAGTGTGCCAGTTGTTCAACGGCAAATCCAGTTGCGCAGAATTGATCAATAGCCGCAGGGGCAGCAATGGCGATGATAGTTCACGCTGTAGGGATAACCCATGGGCCCGTCGCCATAGCCCGGGCCGTCATAACCGCCACCGCCGATGATGACATCGCCATAGGCGTTGGCACCGTATCCATAGCCACCGCCGCCTTCACCATAACCGCCGCCGCCATTATAATGGCCCAGTCCGCGCATCATGTGGTGGCCGTGCATGGGGAAATGGTTCATGTGGTAACCGCCTTCGCGGCCATTATGGAAACGACTGCGGAAGCCATAGCCGCCACCCATGTGGTCGTAAGCGCCACCCATGTGGCTTCGGTGGCCACCGAAATGCCCGCTGCGGTGTCCGCCGGCTTGTGCTGCAGACGCTCCTGCCAATGCGATTGTCAGTGCTAAGATCAATGTTTTCATGGTGTTTTGCCCCTTGCCTTTGTTATGATTAACATAGGTTAACGATTGTGACAAAATTGTGAAGGTGCGTTGGGTCAGGCTGCCGCAGTGTGGGCATCTGCCCCTAAGCCAATCATCCGACAGATGGCATAGGTCAAGTCGGCGCGGTTCAAAGTGTAGAAGTGAAAATCTGTCACACCTTCGCGTTCCAAAGCCTGAATTTGTTCGGCCGCGACCATGGCTGCCACAAGGTTGCGGGTTTCAGGCTCGGCATCAAGGCCGGCAAAGCGCTTGATCATTTCGGGCTGGACATGGGCGCCGCATTTGGCAGCGAACTCCTGAGCCTTGGCAAAGTTGGTGATGGGCAAAATGCCGGGGATCAATTTTATGTTGATGCCGCGTGCGGCAATGCGGTCGCGCAGCCGCAGATAAAATGCGTTGTGAAAGAAGAACTGGGTGATGGCTTGGGTTGCGCCATGGTCTGCCTTGTCGGCTAGAAAGGCCAAGTCCTCTTCGATAGAAACCGACTCGGGATGTTTTTCCGGATAGGCCGAAACGCTTACCTCAAAATTTCCGACCTCGCGGATGCCGCGCACCAGGTCAGCGGCGTTGCGGTAGCCATCCGGGTGCGGTGTGAAGCGCGCACCCACACCTTGTGGCGGATCGCCGCGCAAAGCCAGAATGTGACGCACACCTGCGGCCCAAAACTCCCTCAGCACATCATTCACTTCGTCTTTTGACGCACCCACGCAGGTGAGATGGGCGACCGGGGCCATGGTGGTTTCCTGCGCAATGCGGCGCACGGTATTCAACGTGCGGTCTCGCGTCGTGCCGCCTGCGCCATAGGTGACGGAGACAAAGCGCGGGATCAATGTTTCAAGTTTGCGCAGGTTGCGCCACAGGCTGACTTCGGCCTCATCCGATTTGGGCGGGAAGAATTCGAAAGAAACGGAAATATTTTTGCTCACGCGCTGGCCCTTGCGGTTTGAGTTGAATGGGTTTGGACTTGCGGCAAGGCAGCGAGCCAGATGGAAACCGTGAGGCCGGCACCACTTTTCAGCCAAGGTGGTGGCAGCACTTTATGTTCGCGCAAAGTCAAACCGCTGCGGGCCAAAATGCCTGACATTTGCTCTGCCGAAACGCCCAAGCGGCGGTGGGCATGGGCGCTGCGCAAATCTTCCACCTCATGGGGGGCGAAATCCACAATCAACATCTGGCCGCCCGGCTTTAACACGCGGCGTGCTTCCAGCAATGCACGTTGCGGATCATCCAGAAAGTGCAGAACTTGATGGATGGAGATGAGATCCGCGGTCGCATCGGCAAAGGGCAGCGCATAAATATCGGCATGACGGATTTGGACGTGTTTCAAGCCAGCACGTTCGATATTGGCGCGAGCAATGGCCAGCATGTCGCGGCTTTGATCCACGCCCCAGAGTTGGCCGCCTTTCGCCGCAAAGAGTTCCAGCATCCGGCCCGTGCCAGTGCCCAGATCAAGAATGGTGTTGAACTTCGTCTGGCCCAGCATTGCAAGCATTGCGGCTTCAACTTCATCTTCCTGCACATGGAGCGAACGGAGTTTTTGCCATTCCACCGCATTGGCGGCAAAATAGTTTGCAGCCTGGGCTTGGCGTTGCTGACGGATTTGTTCAAGGCGCAACAGGTCTTCAGCTAAAATAGCATCATGGGCGGGAAGCATTTCAACCAAAGCCCGAGACAGGGCTCCGCCCCTGCCCTCTTCACGTTGACGGAAAAGCACCCAATTGCCTTCCTTGTGGCGGGTGATGAGGCCTGCTTCTGTCATCAGTTTCAAATGGCGCGAGACACGCGGCTGGCTTTGGCTGAGTACGTGTGTGAGTTCGGTCACATTCATTTCGCCATGCGACAGGGCAAAGAGAATGCGCAGCCGCGTCATCTCGGCCACTGCGCGCAAACCTGCTAAAAGTTCATCCATCACCACCTCGGTTCGTTATCAACTATATAAACATATCTTTATATAGATTGCAACGCTCGCCGTTTTTTGCCAAAATCGGTCGCAAATGATTTGGCGTTGGGGAAGTCTTGATTTTTTTGCAAAGACCTTCACATTGCCACAGTGTGAATTGACTATGGGCTTTGAAGCTCCGGCTTCAGTTGGATGGGACGCGTTAAAATGAATATCGATCGCCGCAAATTTCTTTTGGCAGCCAGCGCCTTGGCGTTTGGCATCAGCGCTGCTGAGGCCGCAGGTGCGGCGGGCCCAGCCGATGAGTATGTGCACCAGGTGGGTGTGGATGTTCTGGCGCTTGCCAAGGGTGGACACCGGGGCGACCGGGCTTTACAGCGGCGTTTTGCAAGCCTGCTCAACCGTTATATCAACATTCCCGGTGTTGCCAATTTCGCTTTGGGGCCGGCCAAGCAGACTTTGCCTGCGGGCGACAAGGCCAAGTTTTATGATCTTGTTTCAAACTACGCCGCTGCTCTGTTTGTCTGGTATGTGCAGGATTTTCAAGGTTCCGATCTGAAAATCGGGGCTTCAGCAGAACAGGGCAAATTCACCACGGTTGACAGCGCGATCGTTGGCACAGGCGAACAATTGCGCTGGCG
>JAYWAB010000080.1:0-20064 GCA_043782835.1 Aestuariivirga sp. | reverse complement strand
CCGGGATGCGGACGTTAATCTGATCAAGGGCAAGAAAGTCGTCATCGTCGGTTATGGCAGCCAGGGCCGCGCCCATGCTTTGAACCTCAAAGACAGCGGCGCCAAAGAACTCGTCATTGCACTGAAAGCAGGCTCGCCCACCGCCAAAAAGGTGGAAGCAGACGGCCTCAAGGTGATGACCGTGGCCGACGCCGCCAAGTGGGGCGACCTTTTGATGATGGCAACGCCGGATGAATTACAAGCCGATATTTATAAAAGCGAAATCGCGCCAAACATTCGCGATGGCGCTGCGATTGCTTTTGCCCATGGCCTAAACGTACATTTCGGTTTGATTGAGCCGAAGAAGACATTGGACGTGATCATGATCGCACCAAAAGGCCCGGGCCACACGGTGCGCGGCGAATATCAAAAGGGCGGCGGCGTTCCTTGCCTCATCGCCGTTCATCAAGATGCTTCCGGCAATGCCCATGATTTGGCGCTGTCCTACGCCTGTGGCGTAGGCGGCGGCCGCTCTGGTGTTATCGAAACCAACTTCCGTGAAGAATGCGAAACCGATTTGTTCGGCGAGCAAGTGGTTCTGTGCGGCGGCTTGGTTGAACTCATCCGCGCTGGCTTCGAAACCTTGGTCGAAGCAGGTTACGCGCCAGAAATGGCTTACTTCGAATGCTTGCATGAAGTGAAGCTGATCGTGGACCTGATCTACGAAGGCGGCATTGCCAACATGAATTACTCGATCTCCAACACTGCCGAATGGGGCGAATACGTCTCCGGCCCCCGCATCATCACGAGCGAAACCAAAGCCGAAATGAAGCGCGTGTTGAAGGACATTCAAACCGGCAAGTTCACTTCTGAGTGGATGCAGGAATATCGCGCTGGTGCTTCAAGGTTCAAAGGCATTCGCCGCAACAACGACAACCACCAGATAGAAGCCGTGGGTGCCAAACTGCGTGAGATGATGCCGTGGATTGCGAAGAATAAGCTGGTGGACAAGGCAAGGAATTAGACTCTATGGATGTGCCAGTCCGACTTTATCGGGTTGGTGAGTTAGTCCATTTGCAAAGATTTATTGAGGAGGGCGAAATTCTGTTTCGCCCTCTTTCTTATTACCGAAAAATTGAAGATTCAACACGTCATGATGAATTTGATGGCTTGCATGCCTTCAATGTGGATGGGGGAAAACTTTCATTAATAAATCCTGTCACGGGATTAACCGAAGGTAATTGGGATTTAGTTGGGCATTCGACCTATGGAGATCATGCGGGAAACAACGTGTTTGTTTGCTGTTTTTCGACTGCGCAGATAAGTTTCGAGAAACCGAATTTAGAAATTTTTGATGTTGCCGGTCTTATGAATGCTCTTGAGCCTTTGATAAGTGAGCGAAACTTACAGCCAATAGCCGGTCGCGTTAGGTACTATAACGAGTCGCTACCATTAGAATCTTTCGACGAGGGAATGTCATGGTTGAAGAAACGGCAAAGTTTTTCTCGGGAGAGAGAATTCCGAATTGGTTTCTTCGATAGCAGTATAGAAATAGCAGCTGGTCAGGCGTTTCGATTCGGTCCGCTGAAGCGTTATGCCAGATTGACAGATTGAATTTCTAAACCAACTCAACCCGCAAACTCTTCCCCACAGCATTCGCCGCCTTCTGCATTGTGGCCAAAGTTACATTGCCGCTTTTGGGATCAAGCAAACGATCCAGCTGCGCACGGCTGGTTTTCATGGCCTCAGCCATTTTCATTTTGCTCAACTTCTTTTTTTTCATCTGCTCCGAAATTTGCCATGCAAGGACACTTTTAATAGCCTTCGCGGTGGTTTCCTCAAGAATTCCATCTTCCCGCAAGATCTCATCCAGATGGGTTCCGCGATTTTTTGCTTCAATTTTCATCGTTAAAATCCTTCATTCGTTTACGCGCTAAATTCATTTCAGTTGCTGGTGTCTTCTGAGTCTTCTTTATGAAACCGTGCAAAACGACGATGCCATCTTGATCTACAATAAACAGGGCTCGTGCCTCGCGGTTACTTGGCAGAGACGATCTTACTTCCCAAAGGCCGCCACCAAGAGATTTCACAAGCGGCATACCAATCGGCCAGCCATATTGAACGCGCTTTAGATCGTGACCTAAGACAGCTCTGTCCTCAAAGGGTAACCCCTTAAACCAGTCTTTCGTCGGCTCACGCCCGGAGTTTGAGCGCCAGAACTGAAGTGGCAATGGTTTAGACGGTTCAACCATAGTAAGTTTCGTACCATAAAAGATACACAACATCAACCAAAAAAGGCCCCGTCTCTGGGGCCTTTTCTCTCACTTGCTTAATGCGCAGCAGGTGCTGCAAAGGCTCCTGCATTCTTCTTCAACCAGTCCTCAAAACCCTGTGGCTCTGCGCCTGTCAGTTTTTTGAAGTCGGCTGCCGTTCCGGCGAGGCTGCCTTTGGATATTGCTTCATCAAAAGATGCAAACATTCTTGCCATGCCTTCAGGCAACCCTGCGCTGATCATGCCCTGCACCAAGCCTGCCACAGCAACGTGGACGACATTGAGTGGTTTGCCCATGGCCTTGCTGACCAATTCCGCGATCTCGTCGGTTGTGTATTCTTTGGTGCCCGAAAGCGTATAGGTGCTCTTGCCGCTTTCCATCGAGGACAGAATAGAGGCGGCAGCGCGGGCCAGATCATCGCGGGCGATATGGGCGATCTTGCCTTGGGCGGCGGCTGAATATTGTGTGCCCGATTGCAGGGCTTGCGGCATCGAGAAGATCAGGTTTTCGAAATACCAATTGTTGCGTAAGATCGTCCAGCTTTTGATCTTGGAGTCCGCCAAGGCTTTTTCGGTGCCCACATGATCAGGCGCAAAAAGAATGGCGGAGCCGACTGGGTTTGGCATGGAGGTATAGATCACGTGGTTGACGCCTGCCTTCTCGGCGGCGTGCACGGCATTGAGATGCTGCTTCAAACGAACACCAGGTTCCATGGCGTTGGTGCTGATGAGCAGCAGGCGTGTCGCTCCGGTGAAAGCTTTGACAAGGTGGGCCTCATCATCAAAATTGGCATCGCGCACATGAACGCCCTTGTCGGCCAGCGCCTTCAATTTGGCGGGTTCGCGCGTGGTGGCGATAATCTTGTTGGCGGGAACTTTGTAGGTGGTGAGAAGGTGGTTGATGACGGCTTGGCCTAAATGGCCAGAGGCTCCGGTGACGAGATACATTTTTGGTTCCTTTCGTGATGATGCGGTTCGCCTTCACATAGGTGCATTAATGTAACTGTCAAGGTTTCAAATATTCCTGAGCACCAAAAAAAGGCCCCGTTGCCGGGGCCTTTCAATTTCGCCAGAGTTCGAAAACTTATTGGCCTTGGGCCTTCAGCTGCTTGTTGCAAGCCGACCAATATTGCGGCCAAGACGTGCCAGTTGGCACTTTGTTGGCGGCCTTCAGCTCGCGCCATTGCAAGCCGCAAGCCTTGATGCGCTTGTGGGCGGCGAGTTGGCCTGGCGTAAAGGGCTTGCCGTTTTTGTCGGCGGTGGCTTCCGGCGTGGTATCAGCGGTTGCTGGTGGTTCTGGCGGGGCCACGGATGTCTTTTTCATCGTCGCAGGTGTTGCGGCGGGAACAGCCGGTGCTGCGGGAGCCGCAGCAGGCGCGCCAGCGACAACGCATTTGGCAGCTTTGAAATCTTTAAACGTCATGCCCGCAGGTACGGTATTGGCGGCTTTCATGCCCTTCCAAGCGATCGAGCAATCCTTCATGAAGCTGCCCGATGGGGTTGTCGCAGCAGCGGCTGGTGCTGCAGCTGTTGTGGCTTTTGCGACGGGAGCAGCAGGTGCTGCCGGGGCAGCGACGGCATCGGTGCTGCATTGCGCTTTGCGGAAATCATTCCATTTCATTCCACCGAGGGTATTGGCCGCCTTGGCAGCTCTAAATTTAAGGCTACAATCAGCCATCGAAAGGGCTGAGGCACTGCCAGACATGAAAGCGCTCGTCGAAACTGCGATCAACGCAGCAAGACCGAGATTGCGCAAATTCTTGGACATCTTTTTTTCCTTATATGTAGCCGCCCTACATGTTGCGGACTAAGGTTGAATGAGAGCGGGATTCGCCATCCCCTCAGCCGCAGTCTAATCTTTTAGAATGGTGTTTAAAAGGCGGCAGAGGCATTAACGATTTGTCATGATGGGAGCGGTGGTGTCAATAGCTGAAGACATATCTCAGATCGAAATTCAAGAGGCGGCTTTGCGCTTCAAGTCATTTGGCGAAGCAGATGCCTGGGCTTTGGGTTCGCAAATGCGCGCGGCGGCCGAAGCCGCAAAGCTGCCGCTGGTGATTGATATTCGTATCGGTGCGCGGCAATTGTTTTATGCTGCCTTGCCAGGCACAGTGACAGACAATGCTGAATGGGTGCGGCGCAAATCCAACAGTGTGTTGCGCTTTCATAAAAGCACGTATTTATTGGGCCGCATGGTTGAGCAGCGCGGCGGGGGTTTTGATCAAAGCCGTGGGATTGATGTGTTGGATTTTGCCAGCGCAGGGGGTGGCTTTCCGATCCACCTCGAAGGCACAGGCGTTATCGGTGCGATCACAGTTTCGGGCATTCCGCAGCGTGATGACCATGGCTTTGTGGTCAAGCAGCTTTGCATCTTCCTCAAACAAAGTCACAGCGAACTGGCGCTTGGGCCGGAAGGCGAATGAATTCAGTTGATCTGGCCTTTTGGGCGCTGGCGTTGCTGGCGTCTTTTTTGATTGGCGCATCCAAGGGCGGTTTGCCTTTGGTTGGGTTGTTGTCTGTGCCGCTGCTTTCTCTGGTGATACCAGCGGGTTTGGCGGCGGGCCTGACGTTGCCCATCTATATTATCAGTGACCTTTACGGTCTGTGGATTTATCGCCGCAAGTTTGATTTGCGCAATATCATCATTCTGGTTCCGGCGGCAGCCATTGGCGTGCTCATCGGCTGGCGCACAGCGCATGTCACCAATGAAGATGTGGTGAAACTCTTTGTCGGCCTTATCTGTCTGGCCTATAGCGCCGATGCGGTGATGAAAACCTATCGTGCGGTGCCAGCCAAGCCAGCCGATATTCCACGTGGGATTTTTTGGGGCGCACTGGCGGGCTTCACCAGTTTTGTCAGCCACGCAGGTGGGCCGCCCTATAATATGTATGTGCTGCCGCAACGCATGGAAAAAATGGTCTATGCTGGCACGACGACAATCATCTTCGCCATCATCAATCTGATCAAACTTCCGCCGTTCTTGATGTTGGGAACTGTTAATCGTGACAGCTTGCGCGTCTGCCTGTATTTGGCACCCGTTGCGCTTTTTGGTGCGTGGGCTGGGTATAAGCTGACAGGCGTTCTGCCCGAAAAGACTTTCTTCCGAGCGGTAGAAATTGCACTTTTCGTTTTGGCTGTGTTGTTGCTCAAAGAATCGCTGCCGCCGGTGCTGGCGATGTTGAAGACCTAAAATCATTGTCATCTGCCAAAGCAACTTCACGCCCGGGTGATTCGCGTTTACAAGGCTTGGGGTCGCAACAATGCGCCGGGGACTTTGGAGGGACTAATGCTAAAAGAATTTCGTGAATTTGCATTTAAGGGCAATGTGCTTGATCTCGCAGTGGCGGTGATTATGGCCACAACTTTTGGAGCAGTGATCAAAGCTGCCATCAGCGACGTTCTGATGCCGATCATCGGGCTTATTTTCGGAAAACCAAATTTTGACGACATCAAAATCGGTGAGCATGTTGAAATTGGCAAGTTCATCACGGAATTTGTGAACTTCCTGATCATTGCTTTTGTATTGTTCCTGATCATCAAAGCTGCCAACAAGGCGATGGGCGGGGGCACGCATGGCGAAGTCAACGATGAAATGAAAGATGGCCTCAAGGACGCGATGAAAGAAGAGAAGTAATTTACGGGTACAATCGGGACAAGGTTTTGCTTGTCCCGTTTGGTTTCTGCTGGCAGTTTCAGCAATCATGAGACTGAAATTTCACACGCTCGACGTTTTCACAAATCGCAAATTTGCAGGTAATCCACTGGCCGTTGTGCTGGAGGCCGATCACCTCACCACAGCGCAGATGCAAACCATAACGCGCGAGTTCAATCTTTCAGAAACCACTTTCGTGATGAAGCCGGATGATCCGGCACACACTGCCAAAATGCGCATTTTCTTTCCCGGTGGTGAAATGCCCTTTGCGGGACATCCGACCTTGGGCACAGCGATCTTGCTGGCCGAATTGCGGGGGCTTGATGAGGTGCGGTTTGAATTGAAGGCAGGGCTGACGCCTGTGAAGATCACACGCGATGCAAATGTCTTGTCCGGGGTATTCACGGCACCCGTTATTCCCTATCATGTGGCCAAACCATTGCCCAGCATTGAGGACACAGCTAGGGCGCTCAATCTTGATCCGGCGGATATTGGTTTTGATGGCCACCAGATCGCGCTACTCGAAGGGGGCCCACGCTTTTTCTATGTTCCCGTCAAAACCCGGGCGGCACTTGAAAAATCACAAGTGCGCCAACCCTATTGGGCGGAGCTTCTGGCCCCGTTGGGCGGCAGCACCGATGCGGCCTATATTTATACGCGCGGCGGGGATGGGGCCAACGCCCACTTTCGCGCGAGAATGTACGCGCCCACCGGCGGCATTCCAGAAGATCCCGCCACAGGATCAGCGACCGCCTTGCTCGCAGCTCAATTGCTAAGCGCTGAAGGCCTGAAAGCTGGCACCCACATCTGGCACTTGGAGCAGGGCTATGAAATGGGCCGCCCGTCTGATTTGCGCTTGGAGGCGGATGTAAACTCTGGCAAGTTAACAGCAGTTCGGGTTGGCGGCAGCGCCGTTCGCATGATGTCTGGAGAAATAGAGATATGAGCCTGACCCAAATCGCTTTGATCATTCATCTGTTTTGCATTGCCATGGCGCTGGGGATTGGCTTTTCCAACATCGTCGGTTTTCGCGTGGCCCGCGGGCTGGGCGGCGACAAGGCGCTGGGCATTGCCGCGCAGCGGGAAGCGCTCATACGTTATGTCGATATTTTCTTTGTCCTGATTATCGCCAGCGGACTGTTGCTGTTTTCGGCAAAATATAATTTTCATGCGCCAAATGTTTGGTTCCACGTTAAGATGGCGGCAGTTCTGGTCTGGATCATTTGCTACGTTTTGATGCGGCTGCGCATCATGAAGTTTCTGGCCGCGCGCGATATGTCTTTGGTGGGGTTGATCAGGACATATTCTCATATCGGAATTGGCGCTGCGACCTTGGCATTGGTCTTTGCCGTGATGGCTTTTGCGACCTGATTGTTTCAATCGAAACTGATCAACGCCGCAAGCTTAATCGATATTGAGAATCTGCTTGGCCTGTGCGGTTTGATCGAGGCCTTGTTGGTCGTTACCCGCGCCGCAGAGCTGGACGGCTTGTTCGCGAAGATCAATCACTTCTTGCTTGGCGTCGGCGGACAGTTCGCTTTTCTCTAGGGCCTTGTCAATTTTGGCAATGTCGTCCTGGCAGGCACCGGCAAAAGCAGGGGCGGGTGCCAGAAGCAGGGCGGCCACAAGGGCAAAAGCGAGGTGGTTCATCTTACATTCCCGAATTGCGAGTCGGCACTCAGTATAAGGCATTTGTGTCTAATTTGCGCCGCTGGTTTTGGGGCTGCGCGGCACGGTTAATCAACCGCTGATGCCCATCACTACTTTGAGGCCTTTGACCATATCGGCGCAACTCTTCTCATCCTTGTTAGCGATGGCCTTGTTGGCTTGCGTGATCAGTAGTTTGCCGCGCGGGCTGACTTTCGGAGTGTCGTTGTTCGTTTCAGCATTGGTTGGCAAATTGAGCTTGGCCAGATCGGTGGCGCAATCGGCAACAGCGGCAGTGGGGGCCAACGAGAGGGTAAGGGCGAGAAGGAGGCTGGGGTGGTTCATGTTGATTCCTTGAATTTGCGCAAGGTTAAGGGCCGAGGTGTTAAAAATCTTTGCATTGACCGGGCATTGCCCTTAAGAAAAGCCTATGGACAGACGATTTTCAGCAGAACGCTTGATCGCGCCGGGCCGATTAGCCTTGCGCGCGCTGCTGCTTCTTAGCGGCCCCTGAGGGCCTGCCGGGTTCATCGAACCTCGGCCCACAGGGGATGGAATTGAAACCCAACCGCTAATGCTAGAGAGCAAATCCCATGATGATTAATCCACGAGACAAATACCGCGCCTTCACACCCGTGAACTTGCCAGATCGTACATGGCCGTCGGCCCAAATCACCAAAGCACCGATCTGGGCATCCGTTGATTTGCGTGACGGCAACCAAAGCCTCATCGAACCCATGGGCCATGAGCGCAAAATGCGAATGTGGAATTCGCTGGTCAAAATTGGTTTCAAGGAAATTGAAATTGGTTTTCCATCGGCCAGCCAGACCGATTTTGATTTCTGCCGTCATTTGATTGATAAGAATTGCATCCCGCCCGATGTCACCATTCAAGTGCTGGTGCAATGTCGCGAAGATTTGATCAAGCGCACTTTCGAAGGCATCAAAGGCGCCAACAAAGCCATCATTCATTTCTATAATTCCACCAGTGAATTGCAGCGCCGCGTGGTGTTCCAAAAAGACAAGGCGGGGATTAAGGAGATCGCCGTCAATGCCGCCAAACTCGTCCGTACACTGACAGATGCAAGCGGCATGGCCGACGCCATCCGTTTTCAATACTCGCCCGAAAGTTTCATGGGCACGGAACTGGATTATTCGAAAGAGATTTGCGAGGCGGTGATGGATGTGATCCAGCCCACGCCGCAAAAGCGCCTGATCCTCAACTTGCCCTTCACCGTGGAAGCCGCCACGCCAAATGTTCACGCTGACCAGATTGAGTGGTCCATTCGCAATATCAAAAACCGCGACTGCCTGATCTATTCCATCCACGCGCATAATGATCGTGGCTGTGCGGTGGCGGCCACTGAGCTCAGCCAAATGGCGGGGGCGGACCGCGTGGAAGGAACGCTCTTCGGTAATGGCGAGCGCACCGGCAATGTGGACATCATCACACTGGCGATGAATCTCTTTTCGCAAGGCATTGACCCCAAGCTGGATATTTCCAACGTCAATGATCTCGTGCGCATGGCGGAATATTGCAACCAGCTGCCGGTGCATCCGCGCCATCCCTATGCGGGCGAATTGGTGTTCACGGCATTCAGCGGCTCGCATCAGGATGCGATCAACAAGGGCTTCAAACATATGAAAGCGTCGAACGCGCCGTTGTGGGAAGTGCCTTATTTGCCGATTGATCCCATGGATTTGGGCCGCAGCTATGAGGCCGTGGTGCGCATCAACAGCCAAAGCGGCAAGGGCGGCATTGCCTATGTAATGGAAACCGAACACGGCATTGAACTGCCTAGACGTTTGCAAATCGAATTCTCCAAAGCCGTGCAGGCCATTGCCGATGGCGAGGGCGTGGAGCTGGAGGCGAGCCGCCTGTGGGCCGCGTTTGAGGGCGAATATCTGGAAGGCAACGGCACCTATAAGTTCGTGGAACATCACGCCACGTCGGATCATGGCAACCAGCCGCTCACGGCGAAACTGATGGTGGACGGCAAACCCAAAACCATCAAGGGCCAAGGCAATGGCCCAGTGGACGGCTTCGTCGATGCCATCCGCAAGGAAAGCGGTGTGAGCTTTGACGTGGCCGACTACAGAGAACACGCCATGGGGCATGGGGCAAATGCCGCAGCGGTAGCTTACGTCGAACTCAGGCTGGCCGATGGCACAAGCCTGTTCGGCGTGGGCATCGACAAGAATATTGTGGTGGCGAGTTTGAAGGCTGTGGTGTCAGGTGTTAATAGGGCTTTGAAACGCTGATGCCGAAAGGCCCGAAAGGCAAAACACAAAAATCAAGTTTGCATCCAGTTGACCGGGTGCGGGTCAAGCCGAAGCGCAAAAAGTTGAACGCTGTAGAGAGGGCGGAGCTAAAGGCCGAATCTATTCGGTTGTTTGTTGGTCAAGCGGGCCGGCAAGCACAGCGTGGGGCTGAGCCAAATGACCGCCACTTCAGCCGCGATGTCGAACGGCAAGTCAGCCAACTTCAACCGCAGGATTTTGATGTGATCCTTCGCGGCGAGGATGATAACGAGGGTTCATCATGAAACACTCCGTCCACCCCGTCATTCCCGCGAAGACGGGAATCCAGCTTTATGCAACGCTCGCGATGCTTTACATTTTAGCGATGCAATCGCGCTCTGAAATCATAGATATTGGAGCACTCCCGATAGACTTGTCTGAGGCCATGTCGGCGCGTTAGATGCGCTTTATGGCAAGTGGCGAGCGCGGGGCGTGTTGATGACGCCGCCGCCGCTTCTATACCTTTAGTTGAGTAACGCGCGCAAAATTACACCCAAAGGTCTTTCGCTGAATCAGTGAATTGCGAGCGAAAGCCTAACCGTCGCAAAATTTGACCCGTGCGGCTGGGGGCGCCTCATTTGTGCAGACTGGCAGTCGATTTAACTCCGGCAGATTTTCAGTCATTATTGATGCGGAGCATGCGCGAAAAAAGCTCATGCTCCGCAGACGTGATGAAATTGGGATCGGTGGCTGTGGGGGTCATCACCGTGCGCACGGCATCGGAAACATTTGGATCAGCCAAATTGATCTGGCCCAGGTTGGCCATGGCGCGCTTGCCGTCCGAAAATTTAGCGCCACACCATTCCAAGCACACCCGGCAGGCCATGCCAAATTGCGGCGTATGCAACATCGCAAGGCCCATGTGGGGTGCCTGCTGCACCGCTGTTCCACTGGAAATGCGGATGAAGGACAGCTCATAGGGAAAAAGGCGGTTGGCCCCCAGCAAGGTCACGGCCTTTTGGTCAGATATGATCAGTCCGCTGTGGCGTCCAATGGCCATGCGCAAACTGCCAGCGGCGGAATTTTTCAAAACCGTGCGGCGGGTAAAGCGTGCCAACTTGCCGTCATTCGTCACTTTCACCAGAATGCGCACCATCATGTGCGGGCTTTCCGTAAGTGGCGTGTACAGATAGTAATAGCCCGATGGCAGGTCAACTGGCTTGCTGTTGGCAATGGTTTTCAGCAACTGGCCGTAACCCGTGCGACCGCCTTGATCGATCGCGGCAATGAGATCCTGGATGCGCGCGAATTCACCACTGAGCAATTGCGGGCCATCATTGGATGGCGCAAACAAAGTTGTCTCCTGCACATCCAAAACCGCGCAAAGCTTGGCCATGGTGCGCGGGTTGGGCAAGTTCTGGCCGGAGAGATAGCGGTTGAACTGCGGGCGGTTGATCCCCGTCAATCGGCACAGTTCCGCGATGGAGGCAAAGCGCGTGCAATGCTTGCGCAGATTATCCGCGAAGAGCTTGTGAACAGAATTCTTGGTCAGGCTTTGGTCCATTGCCGCTAGCAAATTGCTTCACTCCGCCAAAGTCAAGCGGGGTGATGGTGTTGGCCTTTACCAGCTGCCAATATTCGGCATGCTCGCCCAGGGTTCTTGCACGGGCAGGTGCTCGCCTTCGCCGCGTTGTAGAACTTCGATGGAGATTCCGTCTGGCGTTTTGATGAAAGCCATGCGGCCATCGCGTGGCGGGCGGTTGATGGTGACACCGTGCTTCATCAAGTTCGCGCAGTAGTCATAGATATTATCGACGGCGATGGCGAGGTGGCCGAAGTTGCGGCCGCCGGTGTAAACTTCCGCGTCCCAGTTATAGGTGAGTTCCACCGGGCAGTCGGGCGATTCGGGGCAGGCGACGAAGACCAGCGTGAAGCGGCCCTTCTCCGAAACATGCCGACGCTGTTCAACAAAGCCCAGAATACGGGTGAAGAAATCAAGTGACTTGTCGAGATCGGTCACGCGGATCATGGTGTGGAGGTATTGCATGGTGCACTCACTTTCATTTCGATGATGCGATGTTCAGGCGCGAATCGGTCACTTGTCAAATGATGGCTCAGTCAAAGCGCATCAGCGAGACTGGAGCCGTCACCTGAAAATTCAGGACAGACCTTGGTGATTCTTGTTTGCGCTGCAAAATAAATTGCAACACACTGAATCATCCGACGAAAATGCGCTGCTTGATTGCAACACTTGCCATGTATTTGCAAAAAACCTGCTGAAAAGAACTGCTTTGCACAACAACGCTCTGTACAAACGCCAAAGTTTTGACCAATTTGTATCGAACGGGCGATGAGGCATCGCCTTCAAGGGATGGGTTGGGTCAGTAATGTCGGAAGCGGCTAAGATGGAAGGCGCTGTCAAAGCGTCCACCGTTGTTGAAAATGAACACGGCGTGTCGATCATCAGGGTAGATGGTCTGGTCAAATGGTTTGATATTGGGCGCGGCTATGGCTTTGTCATTCCTGACAATGGCTTGCCGGATATTCTTCTCCATCTCAGCTGTTTGAAGCGTGATGGATTTGATGCGCCGTTGGAAGGCTCACGCGTCGCCTGTGAAGTGGTGGCGCGGCAAAAAGGTTTTCAGTGTCTGCGGGTCTTGAGCGTGGATCACTCCACCGCCATTCACCCGGTTGAACGCCGCGCCAAGACGCATAACCCGGTTGTTGCGACAACAGGCTGGGTGCGCGCCAAGGTGAAATGGTTCAACCGCACGCGCGGCTTTGGTTTTGTCAGCGAAGGTGAAGGCCTTGGCGATATTTTTGTTCACATGGAAATCCTGCGCAAGACCGGCATTGCCGAGTTGGTGCCGGAGACATGGATCTATGTGAAGTATGGCGACTCGACGCGCGGAAAGATGGCATCAGAAGTGCGCAACAGTCTTGATAACGGACCTGCTCACACCAATTGAGGGTGAGCGCAGTTTGTGCGTGGTGGTGTGGTGAAGAAAAGCGTTTTTGGTCTGACAGGTTTTTTAATTTGTTTTACCTCTGCATCTGCGCCGCTTTTCGCGCAGGAGATGATGCGCGTTGAACCTTTGACCATTGTCACCGCTGCCGCCAGCGCTTCGTTCTCCGCCGAGATTGCCGATACGGATGCTGCGCGTGAGCGCGGGTTGATGTTCCGTCATATCATGCCTGATGGCCAGGCGATGTTGTTTGATTTTGGTGCGCCGCGCCCTGCGGCCATGTGGATGAAGAACACTTATATGTCGCTGGATATGTTGTTCGTGCGGCAAGATGGAACGATCATCGCGCTGGCCGAAAATACAGTGCCTAAATCACTGGATACGATCTCGGTGCAGGAGCCAGTGCGCGGGGTGATTGAGCTTGCGGCCGGAACCGTGAAGCGCTTTGGTATCCACAAGAATGATCATGTGGTCAATCACATCTTCACTTCCACGCTCAATTGAACGGCCTCGCCAAGCCGCGCATTCCTCATTATAGAGTGCCGAAACCTCTCCCATCGGAACTCTGCCATGCATGATATAAAAGCCATTCGCGAAAACCCCGCCACCTTTGATCAAGGCATGGCCCGGCGTGGGCTCCCTGCACAATCTGCCGCGCTGATCAGCATTGACGAAAAGCGCCGTGCGCAAATGCAGGGGCTGCAAGATGTGCAGAGCCGCCGCAATGCCTTATCCAAAGAAATTGGTGCGGCCATGGGCAAGAAGGATGCGGTGCTGGCGGATAAGCTGAAACTTGAAGTGGCAGGTCTGAAAGATGCGATTGCCGCTGGTGAAGAGAATGAAAAGGCGCTGACCAAGGAACTCACTGATGCGCTCAGTGTCATTCCCAACATTCCGCTGCCATCTGTTCCTGATGGCAAGGATGAGCATGGAAATGTGGAATTGCGCGTGTGGGGGCAAAAGCCTCACTTCGCATTTGAGCCGCAACAGCATTTCGACATAGGCGAAGGCCTAGGGCTGATGGATTTTGAATTGGCCGCTAAACTTTCAGGGGCACGGTTTGTGATTCTCAAAGGCGCTTTGGCGCGGATGGAACGCGCGCTGGCGCAGTTCATGCTCGATCTGCATACAACCGAATTTGGCTATAGCGAAACCTATGCGCCTTACATGTTGCGCGAAGAATGCATGTACGGCGTCGGCCAGCTGCCAAAATCTCGCGAAGATATGTTCCAGGTGAACACCGGCCATTGGCTGATCCCCACTGCCGAAGCTTCGCTCACCAATATGGTGCGCGAGCAAGTCTTGGATGAAGCGAAACTGCCGATCCGCATGACGGCCTATACGCCGTGTTTTCGTGCCGAAGCAGGGGCGGCAGGGCGTGACACACGCGGCATGATCCGCCAACATCAGTTCTCGAAAGTGGAATTGGTTTCAATCACCACGGCTGAACAGGCCGAGGCCGAACATGAACGGATGACATCTTGCGCAGAAGAAGTTTTGAAGCGGCTTAATCTCACTTTTCGCACGATGGTTCTGTGTGCCGGGGATATGGGCTTTGGCTCACGCAAGACCTATGACATCGAAGTCTGGCTGCCTGGGCAAAATGCATTCCGTGAAATTTCTTCCTGCTCGCAATTTGGTGAATTCCAAGCGCGGCGCATGGAGGCGCGGTGCAAGGCGGCTGATGCCAAGCAGACGCGCTATGTGCACACGCTGAATGGTTCGGCGCTGGCTGTCGGGCGCACCATGGTGGCGATTCTTGAAAACCATCAGAATGCGGACGGCTCTGTCACAATTCCAGACGTGTTGCGGCCCTATATGGGTGGCATGACTGTGATCAAGAGGCCCTAAGCGATGCGCATTCTTGTGACCAATGATGACGGCATTCATGGGCCGGGGCTCAAAGTATTGGAGGCCATCGCGCGGACATTCTCAGATGATGTTTGGGTGGTGGCGCCGGATGTTGAGCGTTCAGGTGCGGGCCATTCGCTCACGTTGTCAGAACCCTTGCGCTACCGCCACATTGAGGGGCGGCATTATGAAGTTTCAGGCACGCCGACCGATTGTGTAATCATGGCCTGCCGCAAGATTATGCCGGGTCTGCCAGATCTGCTTTTGTCAGGTGTGAACCGCGGCCAGAACATTGCCGAAGATGTGACCTATTCTGGGACGATAGCCGCCGCGATGGAAGGAACATCCTTGGGTATTAAATCCATTGCGATGAGTCAGGTCACCGGAATTTATGACAATGGCATAACTTTCGCTGTGGCCGCTGCCCATGGCGCAGGCGTTGTCCAAAAGCTGCTCAAGGTTGATTTTGGGCCGGGCGTTCTGGTCAATGTCAACTTCCCGGATTGTCGTGTGGGCGAGGTTGCTGGCGCTGTTGTCACGCAACAAGGCAAACGTGACCAGAATTATATGGTTGTCGATGAGCGCATGGATGCGCGTGGCATGGCCTATTTCTGGTTGGGTTTTTCCCGCGAAAAAGGCAAGCCGCCCGAGGGCACAGATTTGTCGGCGGTTTTTGCGCGCAAAATATCGGTTACACCGCTGCAAATGAACCTGACACAACACGCTCTCATGGACGAGCTGCGCGCTGTCTTCTGAAGCCTATGACTTGCAAGGCGTGGTGCCGGTTGCAGAACTCGAATCTGCGACCCCCTGATTACAAATCAGGTGCTCTACCAACTGAGCTAAACCGGCCTGTCCACTGTGCTTGGCATCTGCGGGGTTAACCCTAATGGTTAAGGGGCCGCTGATTTGCACCAAGTTCCCCTGCCTTTAATCCAATTGGCCCGGTTGCTGCAACACTTCTTGCAACGATCCTGATCTGGCCTCGAGTGTTTCATTTTGGAACGGACAGACAAGGATTTCTTAACTAGGGGAATTGCAAATGTCTCACTCTCGGAAGTTGATTGTACCAGCGGCCATGGTTCTTGGTCTTTTTGTCGCCGCACCATTGGTTGTTGGACTGCAAGATGCTGCTGCGGGTGGGCATCGCCATGGCGGGTCACCGATGCAGGGCATGGCCACAGGCGGCAATGGCGCTTCCAACAAACAAGGCGGGGGAGACACAGGCGGCAGCGGCAGCAGCAAGAACGGCGGCGGCAACGATGGCGCTGGAAATGGCGGCAGCTCGGGCAATGGCGGGAATGGTGGAGACAGTTCTGGCCATCATCATGGCCAAGGCGGTGATAAAGGTAATGGCGGTTTTGGCAATAGTGGCAGCGAAGGAAATGGTAGTCGCGGTAACAATGGCGGTGGTGAAGACAGTGGCGGCCGTGCCAACAACGGTGGCGGCGAAGGAAATGGCGGCCGTGGCAACAACGGCGGCGGCGAAGGTAACGGTGGCTTCCATTTTGGTGGTGATAATCATTTCGGTCATCGCAGTGGCCGTGGAAATGAAGGTCGCAATGGCGGCAACGACGGTGGTTTTGGCTTAGGCGCGGGCGGCGATTTCGTATTTGGTGCCGACAATGATTCCGGCAATCGTAACCAGCGTGGCGAAGGCCGTGGTGGTCGCGGTGGCAATGGCGGCGAAGGCGAAGGCGGTGGCTTTGGCAATGGCGGCGAAGGTAATGGCGGTGGCTTTGGGGGCAATCGCCGTGGACATCACCATCGCGGCGGTGGTCGAAATGGCAATGGCGGTGAATTCGGCGGCGGCGTCGAACTTGGCGGCGGCGGCGGCGGTGGCTCAGAAGGGCCCAGCACAATCACTTGCGTAATCAATGGTCACGTCGTGGCCGTTCGCAGTTTGTCTGAATGCTATTATGGAGAAGGCTATGCTTATAATGGCGTAAGCTATTTCAACGGACATGGCGGTGGTCTTCGTGGCCATGCCCAAGGTTTTGGCGAGAATGGTGGTCACAACCGTGGTGGATACGACTTCGGTGGTTATGGCCACGGTGGCGAAGGTGGCTATGGCCAAAGCGGTTATGGCGACACTCACTTTATCGGCAGCCGAGCTGCCGTGATGCAGGCGCGACGTCGCTTACAAGAAGACTATGGCAATGCAGGTGGCGCGGTTTATTCCGGCGGTTATACTTTTGGCGGTGCCTATGGGAATGGCAAGGGCTATGGCGAAAATGCTGGTTATGCTGCGGGCTATCGTATGCATCATCGCAGACATCACATGCACTTGGGCCGTCGTCATCATGGCTATGGCATGGGTGGCAATGGTTACGGCTATCAATTCGGGGCCACTGGTGGGTGCAATTGCAACACCTATAATCCCGGTTATGTGATCCACTACGGGCCAACCATCAGTAAAGATGGCGGCTATTAAAAACTTCCACATTCGGGCAAGAATGAAAGGGGCTGGAGCAATCCAGCCCTATTTTTTTCGCAAAGCGTAAAGCGAGACAGCAGCAGCAATCGAAACGTTCAAGCTTTTGATGGCGCCGGGCATCTCGATGCGCGCTACTTGATCGCAAGTGTCTCTGGTCAATTGGCGCAGGCCTTTGCCTTCGGCACCCAGAACCAGGGCAAGCGGGCGTTCGGGCCCAACGTCATCCATCGTGGTGGCAGCCTCGGAATCAAGCCCGATGAGCCTGAAGCCATTGGTTCTCAGTTCCGCCAAGGCGCGGGCAAGGTTGGTCACCGTCACATAAGGCACATATTCATAGGCACCAGAGGCAGCTTTCAGAAAAGCCCCATTGGTTTCGGCGGCATGGCGCGTCGTGGTGATGACAGCAGTGACATTAAAGGCGGCGCAGGACCGCATGATGGCACCGACGTTATGCGGGTCTGTCACCTGATCAAGGACAACGACGAGGCCCTCTTGTGGAATCTGGTCCAGCCGTGGCTGGCGCAGCGGTTTGGCTTCCAGAATAATGCCTTGGTGAACTGCATCGGCTGATTTCAACATGTGGTCGAGCAGGCGCGGGTGAACGATTTCCGGCTCAACCGGCATTTTCGGCACTTGTTCGGCCAAACGCGCTGCGCCATTTTCAGTGGTCCAGAGCTTCACGCATTTGCGTTTTTCATTGTTGAGCGCGGCTGCCACGGCGTGAACGCCGTAAATCAGATCATTTTCCGGATTGAAGGCAAGCTTCTTTTCGGTTTCATTCAAGGGTGCCGGTTTTGGGCGTGGGCCGGATTTGAACCGATCAAACTTTGGGCGGTCAAATTTAGGGCGGAATGTTTTGCTGGGCGGTTTCATAGATGCTGCATAGCGGATTTCCAGAACTTTGCCACTGTGTTGCCTTGAAGGGGAAATACGGCTAGTGGCTTCACGCATTTCAACGGAGAGATTGATGAAACGATTCCTGATTGCCGCAACGGCTTTTTCGCTTTTTGCGGCCCCCGCTTTTGCCGCCTCGGCGCTCAAGGTCGACACGTCCAAAAATTGCAGCTTTACCATTAAATTGCGGCCTGAACTGGCGCCAAAGCATGTGGCGCAAGTGACCAAGCTCGCGGGGGCGGGCTTTTATGATGGGATTGTTTTTCACCGCGTGATCGATGGCTTCATGGCCCAGACGGGAGACCCGACGGGCACAGGTGCTGGCAATTCGAAAGAACCCAACATCACCGCAGAATTTACCAAAGAACATTTCAAGCGTGGCACGGTGGGCATGGCCCGCACGCAAGATCCGAACTCTGCCAATAGCCAGTTCTTTGTGATGTTTGCTGATGGCGGATTTCTGGATGGTCAATATACCGTGTTCGGCGATGTTGATGATGCCGGCATGAAATGCGTGGATCAGCTTAAAAAAGGCGATCCGCAATCTGGCCAAGTTGAAGGCCCTGACAAAATGACAAAGGTAACGGTGCAATAATGGCTGATCTTGAAAACACACTCCATCTCGAAATCGCTGATCATGCCGGAAAGTCAAAGGGCAAGGTGGTGATTGAACTGCGCCCCGACTTGGCGCCGGGCCATGTTGGCCGGATCAAGGAATTGGCGCGCGAGAAGTTTTATGATGGCGTGGTTTTTCACCGCGTGATCGAAGGCTTCATGGTGCAGGGTGGCGACCCGACAGGAACAGGCATGGGCGGCTCGAAAAAGCCAGATCTCAAGGCCGAATTCTCGAAAGAGCCACATGTGCGCGGCATCTGCTCGATGGCGCGTTCGTCGAGCCCCAACTCCGCCAACAGCCAATTTTTCATCTGCTTTGGCGATGCGGCGTTTTTGGACAAGCAATATACCGTCTGGGGCAAAGTGTCGGAAGGCATGGATGTTGTCGACGGCATCAAGCGGGGCGAACCAGTGAAGAACCCCGACAAGATTGCCACGATGCGTGTTGCGGCTGACGCCTGATGTGACGATGTTGATCGGCAACGGGTGAGACATGCGCGTTGCTGATTTTGATTTTGAACTGCCGCCGGAGCGCATTGCTTTGCGCCCGGCGTTTCCTCGTGAGAGTGCCAAATTGTTGGTGGTGTGCGATGGGCTTGCCGATCTTACCGTGGGGGATTTGCCCGGCCAATTGCGCCATGGCGATGTGTTGGTTTTCAACAATACCAAGGTGATACCCGCCGCACTTTCTGGTCACCGTGTGGGGCGGCTGGGCACTACACCCAAGATCGAGGCCTTGCTGCACATGCGCCTTGATGCTTCGCGCTGGAAGGCTTTCGTAAAGCCCGCCAAGAAGCTTGAGCGAGGCGACAGAATTCGATTTGGCGATGAGGCCAGGGTTTGTCTGTTGGGCGAGGTAATGGCCACCGTTGCGGAAAAAGGTCAGGCGGGCGAAGTGACGCTTGCTTTCGATTTCTATGGGACTGTGCTCGACGAAGCCATCGCCGCCGTGGGGCGGATGCCGCTGCCACCCTATATTGAATCAAAACGTGAGCAAGATCAGCAAGATGCAGCTGATTACCAAACCATTTTCGCAAGAGAGGCGGGTGCAGTGGCAGCGCCGACGGCGGGGCTACATTTCACGTCAGACTTGATGCAATGCCTTCAAGAGGCTGGAATATCCCACGAATTTGTTACGCTGCATGTGGGCGCGGGCACTTTCCTGCCGGTGAAGGCTGAGGACACCAAAGACCACAAGATGCATGCCGAATGGGGAGAGGTTTCTGCGGAAGTCGTAGAGCGCTTGAAGGCCGCACGCGCCGCGGGCGGGCGCATTGTCGCCGTCGGCACTACTTCGTTGCGTCTGCTGGAATCGAGCCAGTTGGCACCCTTCAGCGGCACGACAGAAATCTTCATCACCCCAGGCTATCAATTCCACGCTGTTGATGGCCTTATTACCAATTTCCACCTTACTCGGTCCACGCTGTTCATGTTGGTCTCAGCCTTTGCAGGACAAGCGCGGATGAAACTGGCCTATGCCCATGCCATCGCAAGCGGCTATCGCTTCTATT
>JAYWAB010000079.1:0-12353 GCA_043782835.1 Aestuariivirga sp. | reverse complement strand
CAGCGAAATGATTTGGGGATCCTTCTTGTCGCCATAAACGACGCCGGGAACAAGTCCCTCACGACGAACAGAGCGAGCGGCCCCCTTACCGGCCCGGCCGCGTTGAGCGGCCTTGATATTGATAATCTTAGACATTTACTTCTCCAATAGACAAAACCCAGCCTCCCTCCAGGGGTGGACGACGCTGGGCGATGGCCTATTAGGGGAATTGACGCGGGATGGCAAGATGACGGTGCGAAGCTAATTTGGCGAAATGGGATTGTGGTTCACAGCCGCCGCTTATTTCCAATTTCTGCCAGCTGCTTCCGGCGAACGAGATAGCATAAATCCGCTTGCCCTTTTTACTTCCACGGAGAAGGCCTCATGCAAACCCGGGAAAGAAATCCGTCTTGATCCGGCTCTTGGCAATGCCTAACTCCGCCAGTACTTCCTCGAACTTCAAAACCATGCTGCGTGGGCCCGAGACATAAAACAACCGCTCGGCATAATCGGGCATTTCGCGCATGATGAGATCAGCGTCGATAAAGCCCTTGTGGAAATTCGTTTCGGTGTGGGCGTGTTCGGCCACGGCATAGACCGTGCGCAAACCCAGCTCATTCTCTGCACGGTTGAAGACATCCACATAGGCAATCTCTTGGGCTTTGTTGTTGCCGTAAAACAACGTCACATCGCGCTTTGCGCCAACATCCATCATGTGCTGGATCATACTGCGAAACGGCGTCACACCAATGCCGCCTGCGATAAACGCCAGCTTGTCGTCACTCTCAGGCAAGGTGAAATCACCCGCCAGCTGCGCACCATAAACCACATCGCCCGGCTTCATGTTGAGAAGCGTCTGTTTATAGGATGAAGGATTGGAATAAAACTTCACACCCAGACGCACATGTTCCTCTGATGGCGCAGAGGCGATGGTGAAGGTTCGCCTGTTGCCGCGTTCATCTGCGCGGCGCGCATTGATCGTCCAATCCAAATATTGCCCTGGCTTGAAATCCACCGGCCGATTGGCCTTGAACACATAGTCATAACAGCCCGACGCCGTCTTCTCGATGCGCTCCAATGTCAACTTGAAACGATATTTTGGGTTGACCACCCACGCCAGAACATTGCCGACAATCAAAGCGATTTCCGGCGTCGAATAAAAATCCATCACATGGACCGAAGGCACCGAAAGTGCCCCCACCAAAGCCCCAAAAGCCAGCGAAGGCAGCTTGGCGGCCGGCGCTGTCATCGGCTCGGTCAGCATCGCAAAGCCACAGAACAACAACGGCGATGACAGGAAAATCTGACTAAGCGCTTCGCCATACATGTCTGGCGTGGTGGTGACAGCGCTCACCACCAGATTGGCCAGTATATAAACCGCAAACATCTCGAAGCGCTGCAACTTGCGTAAAATTAAAAGCCCGCCGATGACAACGATCGGCATGAGATAGACCGAGCCACCCACCCACCATGTTGCTGGTTGATCCAAGGCAATGGCCGAGACAATCACGCCCAGAGCGACCGGGTTGAAAATATGTTTGCGGTTGATCGCCAGCAGATATTTTGAGGCAATGCCCACCGCCGCAGCCAGTGCCAATCCACCGATGGCGAGAAAGTCCTTCGGACCCACAGGTGGCATGATGAGGGCCAGTATCGATGCAGTGATATAAACCGATTCAGCATTGGCCGGCACCCGGAACGCCGCCGCCAAGGCGCGGTTCACCAGCCAACACACAGCCAATATCACCAAAGCCGAAAATGCCAGTTGCGCCGGGTCATGCGCCGAGCGCCCCGCAAGCCCAAGGATAAAATCACAGCCCAACAAGGCCGCCGTATAAAGCAACACCAGGCGATACATTGTGATGTGATTGAGAAACCCGTCAACAATCTTCAACATCAAACGACAAAGCCTCCAAAATGCGAAGTCTGCGTGGCCATGCCACGGGCATTGACGGCATAGCCCTCAAATCCCTCCAGCCCTTCAATGAAATAAATGCCCGCTTTGCCCATGGCCAAGGCCGCCGTGGCAAACCGGTCCGCCTCCAAAACATCTGGCCCGATGACCGTGATGCTCACCACATCATCCAGACGTTCTTGGGGTGCATGTGGATTATAGACATGAGCGCCACGCACATAAGTGCCAGACGTGGCAACACCCTGCCCGCGCGGTGCAACGATCTTGATCACTTCAGAAAGTTTAAACGGGCTGCGAATGCCCACGCGCCAGTCTTCGCCTTCAGCGTTCTTCCCGCACGATTGAATATCCCCGCCCGCATCAACAAAGAAATTCTGTGCGCCATCAGCCACGAGCATGTCCGCCGCCTTCTTGATCGCCCAGCCTTTGACGACACCGGATGGATCAACGCCACCGCCCGGCCTGGCCATATCGAAGAAGCCGTTCGTCTCCACTGATGTTGTGCGCGCAATGGCAAACACATCTTTCATATCGGCACTCAAATCAGCCTCTGCCACCTGCCCCGCATTGAACAGGCTGATCTCGCTTTCGGGCTTGTAAGTGCTGAAACGCACATCAACGGCCTCAAACCAGGCAAAGCATTGCGCAATCAACGCTGGCGCGCAGCGATCTGCGACGTCAATCGTGATCGGCATTCCCATGATGATGCGGGTTTGGCGCATATTACTTGGCCGATTGATTCAAAGCATCGCGCAGCGATTTAATATAGGCGCGGCTGGTGAGTGTTGCGCCCGAGATAATATCAATCTTGCCACTTTGCGCGTCTGCCACTTCCTGCTGCAAATAGGGCAAGGCTTGCGCGTTGATCGAACGGCTGGTGCGGCTGTGGTTTGGAAATTGAACCGCCTGCACATTCGCGATCTGCCCGCCTTGAATTGTGGCTTTAACCTGCACATTGCCATAATAAGCGTCATACGTGCCGCCCGTAAACGTGCCGTCGTGCAATGTTACGGCTTGCGCTGCCGCATGTGGGACAAGCATTGCCGCTGCGCCACCAAAAACCAGAACTAACTTCTCAGAAATTTTCATGTATCATCCTCTGCTCCCCAAAGGCCTAAATCACAGGCGTTGGAAAAATAAGGCAGAAGCTTTACAATTCGTTGAGGGAAATCAGTATTTACGGAAATGTAAAAGATAAATTCGCGTTAATTTTTGAGGCGATAACCAGTGCGGAAAATCCATGAAACACCCGCAAGGCAAACCACCAGAAACACACAAGTCATGCCAAGGCTGATACCGAGTGATACATCTGAAACCTCGTAAAAAGCCCAGCGGAAGCCGCTGATCAGATAGACCACCGGATTAAAATAACTCACTTGCTGCCAAAACGCTGGAAGCACTTTGATCGAATAAAAGCTGCCCCCCAGAAATGTCAGCGGCGTGATGATCAGCAGTGGAATGATTTGCAATTTCTCGAACCCATCCGCCCAAAGCCCGATGATGAAACCGAACAACGAAAATGTCACCGCCGTCAATACCAAGAACAGCAACATCCAAAACGGATGGAGAATCGAAACCGGCACAAACAAAGCGCTGGTGGCCAAAATGATTAAACCAATAAACAATGATTTGGCCGCAGCCGCTCCAACAAAACCCAAAACCATTTCCATCGCCGAAACCGGGGCTGAAAGATATTCATACATCGTGCCCGAAAACTTCGGAAAAAATATGCCGAAAGATGCGTTAGAAATGCTTTGTGTGAGAAGCGAAAGCATAATCAAACCCGGCACGATATAAGACCCGTAAGGCACACCATCAATCTGCTGAATGCGCCCGCCAATGGCCGAGCCGAAAACAATGAAATACAAAATCGTCGAAACAACAGGCGAGATAATGCTTTGAAAAACCGTACGGAAAAACCGCTTCATTTCATAAATAAAGATTGCTGAAACACCGAGATAGTTCATTGTTTCACCAGACCCATAAAAATATCCTCAAGCGAACTTTGCGCTGTCGCCAAATCCCGATAGCCAATCTTGGCCGCATCAAGCCCGCGCAAAAGCCCCGCAATATCAGGCTTCACATGTTTTGAATCATAGGCATAAACCAGCTCTGATCCATTGGCACTTAAGGTCAAGCCCAACGCCGCAAACTTCTTGGGTAAAACCTCGAGCGGCTTTTCCAATATGATGGAAAGACGCTTCTGGCCCATTTTGTCCATTAGGGCCACTTTGTCTTCCACTAAAATCATCTCACCCTTGCTGATCACGCCCACGCGGTCAGCCATCTCTTCGGCCTCTTCAATGTAATGCGTGGTAAGAATGATGGTCACACCACTGTCGCGCAAACCGCGCACAACATTCCACATATCTTTGCGAAGCTCGACATCAACACCAGCGGTGGGTTCATCCAGAAACAGCACTGTGGGTTCATGCGAAAGGGCTTTGGCAATCAACACACGCCGCTTCATGCCGCCCGAAAGCTGGCCGATCTTGGAATCCTTTTTGTCCCAAAGCGAAAGCTGCTTTAAAACCATTTCAAGATATCCATCATTCGCAGGCCTGCCAAACAAACGCCGCGAAAATTTTACAGTGTCCCAAACTGTTTCGAAAAACGCTAAATGCAGTTCTTGAGGCACAAGCCCAATCATTTTGCGCGTGGCGCGAAATTCTTTTTCAATATCATGTCCGCCCACCACTGCCGTGCCAGCAGATTTCGTAACGATACCGCAGAGAATAGAAATCAGCGTCGTCTTGCCCGCACCATTGGGGCCAAGCAAAGCAAAAATCTCGCCCTGATCGATATTGAGGTTGATATTCTTGAGCGCCGAAAAGCCAGTCGCATAGGTTTTGGAAAGGCCAGAAATCTGAATGATGGGAGGCATCCCGCCCATATAGGCGCTGCGGTCTACTCAAACAAGCTCGATACGCTCTCTTCGCGGCTGGTGCGCCCGATGGCTTCGCCAAGCAGAGGCGCTGTCGAAATCACTCTGATGTTTTTGGCCACACGCACGGCTTCAGTGGGCTGAATCGAATCTGTGATCACCAGGTGTTTCAACTTTGAAGAGGTAATGCGTGAAACGGCCCCGCCTGAAAGCACGCCGTGTGTGATATAGGCGGTCACATCCTTGGCCCCCTTGGCCATCAGCGCATCGGCGGCGTTGACCAGCGTGCCGCCGGAATCCACAATGTCGTCGATCAGAATGCAGCACTTGCCTGCCACATCGCCGATGATGTTCATCACTTCGCTTTCGCCTGCCCGTTCGCGGCGTTTATCAACAATGGCCAACGGAACATCCAAACGCTTGGCCAAAGCCCGGGCCCGCACCACGCCGCCCACATCTGGCGAGACAACAATCGAATTGGCCACGTCGCTATGTTGTTTGATGTCGCGCACAAACACTGGTCCAGAGAACAAGTTGTCGGTCGGAATATCAAAGAAGCCTTGGATCTGCCCGGCATGAAGATCAATCGTCAGCACCCGGTCTGCCCCCGCGCGCGTGATGATATTGGCCACCAACTTGGCAGAAATCGGCGTACGCGGGCCGGGCTTGCGGTCTTGGCGTGCATAGCCAAAATAAGGGATGACGGCGGTGATGCGCTTGGCCGAAGCACGGCGCAAAGCATCAGTGATGATCAGCAGTTCCATCAGATGATCATTGGTGGGAAAAGACGTTGATTGGATAATAAACATATCCTGCCCGCGCACGTTTTCCTGAATCTCGACGAACACTTCCATATCATTGAAGCGCTTCACCACGGCTTTCACCAGTGGCAGGTTGAGGTAAGAACAAATCGCCTCCGCCAGCGGCCTGTTTGAATTGCCTGAAATGATTTTCATCATGCTGCGGAATCCCTTGCTTCAGCGCTCTATAACAACAGGGTGACGACAGCGCCAAGTGCCAATTTTGCCTTTTGAGAACAATGTTAGCGATATTGCCCGATCAGTTTGAAAATGCCCTCAGCGGCCGCCTCGGCCGCAAAGCCAGCCGTTTGCCCCCATTCAGCGTCAAGTGAATGTGCCGGAACTGCATTATTTTGCGCCACATCCCCCAAAACCTTGCCGCTGGGTGAGCTCACGCCCCAGGTGATATGAATGGGCTGGTTTGGCCCTTGGGCCGCATCAAGCACAACTTTGCCTCGAATGTTCAAAGCATCCTTGCGCGGCGCAGAAAGCACGGGCCAACCCGCCTTCGTCAGAACTTGCCGCATCGCCGCCGTCAATTCCTGATTGCCTTGCGGTGAAGCCCCGGTGACAGAAAGTACTGCCACGGCTTTGATTGCGGTCCCACCCGTTTTAACCTTGGCCGGCATTGTCTCTGGCGGCGTTAAAACAGGTTCCGGCGCGGGCGCTGGTGCCACTTCAGCAGGTGGTGGCGGCACCGCCTGGGGGCCATTCAACGTCTCAAGATCAATGTCCTTCCCGGCATCCGGACCTGCTTGCACCATCGCTTCCCATGGTGGATGAATGAGCGATTGCGCATCGACAGGCTGCGGCGCAGGCTTTTCCAAAAGTGTGGTGCTGGGGCTGCAAGAACCCAGGAGCAAAAGTGCAAAAACCAAAGCCCAAGCCTTCATCGTCAATCCCTCAGAGCAATGGCGGAAATCAAACGGCCATAATCCGTCTCACCCCGGTGTGTGGCGCGGCGGTAGGAGAAAAACCACTCTTCATCAGCATAGGTGCAAAGCCCAAGTTGGCTCACCCGCGCTAAGCCCAGCGCCTTTACTTTATTTACCAAAAACTGAGACAAATCAAACATATAATGATCTTTCTTCACAGAAGAGATGAAGTATTTTGTGTCGCTTTGATTGGTGTTGAGAAAGGCTTCTGGAAACGCCGGCCCCACTTCATAATTGGCCTGCGAAATCATCGGGCCCACCACCGCAGTAATATTCTCCCGCTTGGCACCCAGCTTTTCCATTGCTTCTACGGTGCTGCGATAAACGCCAGACAGCGCCCCTTTCCACCCGGCATGGCAAGCGCCAATGACATGGGCCTGCGAATCAGCAAAAAGAATGGGCCCACAGTCCGCAGTGAGAATGCCTAGTGCCACACCGGGCGTGTTCGACACCATCGCGTCCACCTTCGGCCGTTCCGCCAATGGTCCAGTGATGACCGCAACGTCTATGCCATGCACCTGATAGGCTGAAACCAAATGATCCGCCGCAACGCCAATCTTGCCCGCCACCAGAGCACGGTTCTTGTGCACGTTGGCCAGATCATCGCCAGACCCCAAGCCGCAATTGAGCGAGGCAAAGATGCCTTGCGAAAAGCCACCTTCTCGGGTGAAAAAGCCATGGGCTATGCCCGGCAGATGGAGGTCTTCAGCTGTGATCATGTTTCAAACGGATAAAGTGCTGCCCGGTTCTGTTGCGCCACTGCCAAGACCTTAAACAGCTTTCCCATGGCTTTGTCATCCACCAGCCGCCGCGCACCAGCACTGAACGCGCTCAACGTCTCGCCCGAAAGCTGCCCCGCCAATTTCGCCGCCCGCGCCTCATGCCCCATCGCCGTGAGAAACTGCCCCTGCGTAATGGCAGGCAAGACTTCGGCACCACCCGCCTTGAACGCTTGCGCGAGTTGCGCAAAATCTACATGTGCAGTCAGATCACTGGTTCCCGGATATTTTAGAACGTCGCAAACCTCATGCGCCTTCAGCGCCTGCAAAGTGTCGCCGATGCCACTCTCAAAATGTCCATAGTCAATCACCAACCCTGCCCCGCCAAGGGCAGCAATCCGCGCGCCCAGGCCTTCGGCAACAATGCCAGAGATCGGCGAAATCTCGTGCAGCCCATCATCAGAAAAATCAAAAGCAGGTGCCGGAACTTCAGACAAAACCAATTCGCCGCCACGCATCACAACACAGCGCTCAAAATACTTTGCACCACGCTTTTCAATTTGCCTAATGGGCAGCGCATCATAAAATTCATTGGCGATAAAAATCAGCGGCTCATCGGGCAGCGTTTCGATCGTGTCATGCCAGCGCAACCTGTCTCCCAGTTTGTCTTGCTGTATCTTGCGCAAGACCGGGCTCATCTCCACCAAATGAACTTGTAAAGCCGCCCGAAATTCCGGGGCGCGCGCTGTTGCCCGCAAGAGATCCGCCATCAATGTGCCCCGCCCGGGCCCCAGCTCAACCAGAGCAAAAGGCGCAGGCGAACCAATGGCTTCCCACGCCGCGACACACCAGATGCCAATCAGCTCGCCAAAAATCTGGCTGATCTCGGGCGCAGTGGTAAAATCTCCCGCAGCGCCAAACGGATCACGGCTCATATAATAGCCAAGCCGCGGGTGCCCGAGGCACAGCGCCATATAGCGATCAACAGGCAGCGGCCCCTCCGCCGCAATGATCTGCGCGAGCAACTCCTTCATGTTTGGCGAGACCGGATGAGCAGCCAGACGCCAACGCCAACCAGCGGCAACGAATAAATCATGCCCTGTGTAATGAAACCAAAATAATACCCAATGAAAGCATCCGGCACGCGGAAGAATTCAATGAAGATACGGGCGAGGCCATAGCTCAAGGCATAGATGCCCGAAGTGCGCCCGGGATGCGCCAGCGCCTGATAGCGATGCGTGGCCATACGGATGAGCACAAAGATCACCAGCCCTTCCAGCAGTGCTTCATAAAGCTGGCTCGGGTGGCGGCCCGCCGTATCGCCCGGAAAGATCACGGCCCATGGCACATCGGTGAAGCGGCCATAAAGTTCGGCATTGATAAAATTGGCGACGCGCCCGAGGCCTAAGCCCACTGGCGTGGCGGCGGCCCCCAAATCCAACATCCGGTCCAGCGTCACGCCAATTTTGCGGCCATAGAAATAGCTGGCCATCACCACGCCCAAAAACCCACCATGAAACGACATTCCACCGTCCGTTAAATGAAATATTTCAAGTGGTTGTGCGAGATATTTGAGAGGTTGATAGAACACCACATAGCCGAGCCGTCCACCGCCCACCACGCCGAGGAAGAACCACACAAACATATCATCCACCTGGGTGGGCGTCATGGTTGGCTTCCACGTACCCCAAAGTGCCGACGTATTGACCAGGCGCTTCATATACCATGCGGCAAACACCAGCCCGCCGACATAGGCCAGCCCATACCACTTCACGCTGAACCAGCCCCATTGGAAAAGATATGGCGAAAGCGGTGGGAACGGAATGGCAGCCAGCATGTTGGTTAATTGCCCGTGTTCGTGCGGCTTCGCAAGCTCTTGAAACAAGGTGCCGGACACCCTAGCTAGGATTCAACAGAGGAGGCTTTCATGCCCGCAACCAATACTCGGTTTTTTGATGAACTCGCCAAACTGATGACCAATGCCGCTGGCGCTGCCCAGGGTGTTCGCAAAGAAGTGGACTCGCTGGTCCAAACCCAGGTTGAGCGCGTCATCAACAACTTGAATTTGGTCAAGCGCGAAGACCTCGATGTCGTCAAAGACATGGCCGAAAAAGCCCGCATGGAAAACATTCGGCTCGAAGCCCGAATCGAATTGCTCGAAAAGAAGCTGACGCAAAATTAATCTAACCGGCTCATACCCAAATTCTCATGTGGAGGAATCAGTCGCTACATTGCGGCTGAATGTGCTGCGGTTCACATTGCATCCCAAGCAGCGATGATTCGACTGCGGGAGAATTATATGCGCGCTGTCGAAACCACCCAACGCCAAGGCCCCAACCCCTTAGACCGGGTGGAGCGTCTTGCCGAAGCGCGCAGCTGGCATATGGACCGCACCAATGATCACGAAGTGCTGATGCTGGTGGGCGGCGGCTGGGCTGATTTCAATGTCTCGCTCACTTGGCGCGATGATCTTGAAAGCCTGCATTTTGCTTGCACGCTCGATTTGAAAGTGCCTGACAAACGCCGCGATGAAGTGGCCAAGCTTCTGGCCATGATCAATGCACAATTGATCCATGGTCATTATGATCTCTGGGCCGATGGTTCAATTGTCTATCGCTATGCGCTGCTTCTTGCCGGCGGGGCTGAGGCCAATGATGCCCAATGCGAAAGCATCATCCGTGGCGGCATCGAGACCACGCAAACGTATTACCCCGCCGTGCAATTTGTGATCTGGGCGGGCCACACCGCTGAAGAAGCTTTGAAAAGCGCTTTACTCGAAACCATGGGCGAAGCGTGAGCCTCAATCTCAAAGGCACGCTCGTCCTTGCGGGATGCGGCAAAATGGGCGGCGCGATGCTCGAAGGCTGGCTGAAGAGTGGTGCTGATCCGCAAAAGATCCTAGCCCTCGATCCCAAGCCACCCCAAGAAGTGGCCGACGTTCTGACCAAGCACGGCATAAGGCTCAATCCAACCGTCGCCTCAATCACCGATGCAGAAGTTCTCGTCGTCGCGGTAAAGCCACAGGTGATGGGTGAAGTCTTGACGGGGCTCGTAACCCTCCAAAAATCAAAGCCCCTTATCTTGTCAATCGCAGCAGGCAAAACCATTGCAAGTTTTGAAACAATCTTCGGGGAAGAAGCCGCAGTGCTCCGCTGCATGCCCAACACCCCAGCTGCAATTGGCCGAGGCATTACGGCGATGGTGGGAAACGCCAATGTCTCGCACGCGCAATTGGCTTTGGCCAAGCGCCTCCTCGCTACAACGGGTGAAGTTGTCGAAGTGGAACGCGAAGATATGATTGATCTGGTCACGGCCGTCTCAGGCTCAGGCCCAGCCTATGTTTTTTATCTCGTAGAATGCCTGGCGCAAGCCGGCGAAAAATTGGGCCTGTCCCACGATCTGGCGATGAAACTTGCCCGGGCGACGGTCGCAGGCTCTGGCGAATTGATGCGGCAATCTGGAACAGCCGCCGCAACCCTTCGCCAAAACGTCACATCGCCGGGCGGAACCACCTTTGCAGCTTTGCAAGTTTTAATGGCTGATGACGGTATGGAGCCGCTGTTTGAACGCGCCATCAAAGCCGCAGCAGAACGCGCCAAGGAATTGTCGGGCTGAAATGGCGGAAATCACTTTCGCCGATTTCGAGAAGGTGGATATTCGAGTGGGCACCATTGTCGAAGTTGAACCCTTCCCCGAAGCCCGCAAACCTGCCTTCAAACTGAAAATCGATTTTGGTGTTGGTATCGGCGTGAAGAAATCTTCAGCCCAAATCACCAAACACTATCGGCCCGAAAACCTGATGGGTCGCCAAGTCGCCGCTGTCGTAAACTTTCCACCACGCCAGATTGGCCCCTTCATGTCAGAAGTTTTAACCCTGGGCTTTCCGGATGCCGAAGGCAACGTGGTGCTCATCAGCCCATCACAACCCGTGCCCAATGGCGGAAAACTGTTCTAGCAACTTGCATAAAACCACCCGTCTCGTTAGCATCACAAACGTGAGGTGCCAGTGAAAACTGGAGAATCGGGAATGCGGTGCAAATCCGCAATGTGCCCAACGCTGTAAGGCAGACGAAACCGCTTATGCCACTTGCGCAATGCAGGGAAGGCGCGGTTTCGGATGAAGCCAAATCAGAAGACCGGCCTCACATCATCGCTGGCTCCGCTTGGATGGCAGAACCGCATTTGATGTTTGAAGGGGAATAACCATGTCCGAATTTCCGTACGGCCTAGTAACAGCTGGTCGGTTTTCGAAAGCCGAGCGTGATGCAGTATACCGCGCCATTTTTACCAGACGCGATGTGCGCAGCCAATTTTTGCCAAAGCCAATTCCAAGTGATGTTCTGCACCGTATTTTATTAGCCGCTCACCACGCGCCCTCCGTGGGCTTCATGCAGCCTTGGAACTTCATTCTCATCGACAACAAAGATACGCGTGAACAAGTCAAAGCCGCCTTCATCAAAGCCAACGCCGAAGCAGCACAATTATTTACCGACGACCGCGCCAAGCTTTACAGCACCTTGAAGCTCGAAGGCATTTCAGATGCTCCGCTAAACATGTGCATCACCTGCGACCGCGAACGTGGTGGTCCTGTGGTTCTGGGCCGCACCCATAACCGCGACACGGATGTCTATTCAACCGTCTGCGCTGTGCAGAACCTCTGGCTGGCCGCCAGAGCCGAAGGTGTGGGCGTGGGCTGGGTCAGCATTTTCCACGCGGCCGATATTCGTCAAATTTTAAGCCTACCGGATCATGTCGTGCCCGTGGCCTATCTGTGTATGGGCTACGTGGACGAGCTTTACCAACAACCAGAACTCGCCGCCAAAGGCTGGCGACAACGGCTTGACTATCAATCCTTGGTGTTTGCGAATAAATGGGGCGAGAGACCCGTCTGATCGCGTTGAAAATAGAACCTGCAATTTGCAAAACATGCCTTCACAACCTTTGCCCAATGGTGGCAAGATGTTTTGATGGACATCATCAAAACCATCGCCGCCCTGGAGGCCATCTACGATAGCGCGCCCGTCTTGGCCTCTACCGCCAAGGAGATCGATCATCTCATTCCGGCTTATCAGAAGCTGATTGAGCTTTCGCCCTTCGTCGCACTGGCCACCATCGGCCCTG
>JAYWAB010000078.1:0-6757 GCA_043782835.1 Aestuariivirga sp. | reverse complement strand
GCACGCAGCATGGATTATCTGGAAGTGTAAAAACGTCCTCTCCCGTTTCTTCAACGGGAAAGGAAGGGTCCCGTCCGCCGTAGCCTCTTGGCGAAGACGTATGGGTAGGTGAGGGACAACCCGCACCGAACCCACCACAGCCGATGAAGCACTCTCACATAAACATTTCTTTTCGTCGCAATTGCGCCGGATGCAAACAACTCTACATTCTCCACGCCATCCGTCATCCCTGCGAAAAATCGTCATGGCTCGCTTCAGGCGGGCCACCCATCACCACCGACCACGAATGGTCCGCTCGAAGCGGGCCATGCCAAAGCCCCAACCTGTGTTTGAAACATAGACCATTCAAAATAAAAACGGCCGCCCATCAGAAATGGACCGCCGCTTTCAAAATAATTAAAGGTCTTAAGCGGCTTCTTCGGCCGAATCCTCTTCCACTTTTTCGCTGCTGACCGCACTGCGCTTGGCGTTGCGGGCCAGATATTCTTCGAGCTCGCGGATGCACTGGTCTTCATCGACCTTGCGCACTGCGGCAAGTTCACGGGCAAAACGGGCCAAGGCCTGTTCGAAAAGTTGCCGCTCAGAATAGCTCTGCTCAGGCTGGCGGTCCGAGCGATAAAGATCGCGCACAACTTCAGCAACCGAGATCAAATCACCCGAGTTAATCTTCGCATCGTACTCTTGGGCGCGACGGCTCCACATCGTGCGCTTGATACGCGCCCGACCACGGATGACCTTCATCGCCTGCTCAATCAGCGAACGATCGGCCAAGTGGCGCATGCCCTTTTGTTCGGCACGGTTGGTTGGCACCTTGAGGCGCAGCTTTTCCTTTTCGAAATCGACGATGTAAAGCTCAAGCTTTACGCCAGCAATTTCTTGCTCTTCGACATTGGAAATCTTGCCCACACCATGGGCCGGATAAACCACCAATTCGCCGATCTTGAAAATAATCTTCTTGGCCACAGGCGCAGGTGGAGCCTTGGCCGCTGGCGCATGAGCGGCACTGGCCGCAGGCTTATGCGCCACAGCGACAGGCTTCACCGCCACGGGTTTCACGGCCTTGTGCGGTGCGGCAACGGGCTTATGCGCCACAGGCGCTGGCTTATGCACCACGGCTGCTGGCTTGGCAGCCACAGGCTTGGCGGCTGGTTTCGCAACGGCCTTCGGCGCTGGCTTTGCGGCCTTGGTTGGCTTCTTGACCGCTTTGGCTTTCACAGCCGGCTTCACTTTGAGCTTGACCTTTTTGACCGCTTTTACTGGCTTTTTTGCTTTGGAATTAGGCATTTAGACTCACCACCTGTTGTAATCCGACCCCCGGTGTCGCCCGGGCGTTAAAAAATCCGAGCCACGCAAGGCCCGGATGTGTCAGATTGGTTGAACTCTCATGAGAACACCCCTAGCACAAATTTAAGGAATATTAAAGGCGTAGTCATCCGTACACGGCGGATTTTTGTGCAGACTGTGGATCATGGTTAATAAGTATGAAGATTGATCAGTCGCCCTCGCCGGGCTCCGCTGAAAAATAGGCTTCAAACTTTCCTTCTTTGCCATCAAATTCCTTGGCATCGGAAGGTGCGTCGCGTTTAATCGTGATATTTGGCCATTTAGTGGCATATTCTGTGTTGATTTTAAGCCATTTATCGAGGCCGGGTTCGGTATCGGGCTTGATCGCATCAGCCGGACATTCCGGTTCGCAAACGCCGCAATCGATGCATTCATCCGGGTGGATAATCAACATGTTCTCGCCTTCGTAAAAGCAATCCACGGGGCAAACTTCCACGCAATCCATATATTTGCACTTGATGCAGTTCTCGGTGACAATGTAGGTCATGACGGTCCAAATGTTCTTTAAAACAAACGATTACTAGCAATTCCAGAGGGCTTATGCACTGACTTTCTGCATTTCGGAAGTGGGCTTCTGCTGCGGCAAGAGGTCTTCGTAGAGAAGCTTTGCGACAGAAAAAGATCCACGATTTTCGGCAGTTGCCAGAACTTTCACCACCCGCACTTGGCTGGCGATTGTAAGGGTGAGAACATCACCCTCTTTTACAGCATGGCCCGCTTTTGAAACCCGCACCCGGTTGAGCCGCACATGGCCATCGGCAATCAATCCGGACGCCTGAGACCGATGCTTCACAAAGCGAGCATAAACGAGCCATTTATCAAGCCGTTGCGCCAGATCAGTTGCCTTTCATTTGCGCCTTCAATGCCGCCAAAGCAGCAAAAGGCGAATTAGGGTCTATTGGCTTTTCTGGCTTAGGTGGGCGGATGGGCCTTTCGGTCCGCTCATTCTTGACATGCTGTGGCTTGCCACGCTTTTCAAACTTCCGCTCGGGCTTGCCTTCGCGGGGTTTGTGTTCGCGGGCGGGCGGACGCGACGCGCGTTCCGGCTTGTGACGGAAGGGGCCAGTATCCTTCGGCCACCAGATTTTGAGATCAATCATTTCTGGCGGCGGTGCAACAACAGGAATTTCAACCGATGGATCAACGGCAGATACTGGTTCAGGCACCGCATCCGACACCGCAACAGTTTCGACAACGGCAGCTGGTTCGGGCTCGGCAGGTGGTGCCACTGCCGCCACCAGCACAGGCTTTGGCACTTGCTTGGTTTG
The DNA here is from genome assembly GCA_043782835.1 of Aestuariivirga sp. Lineage (GTDB taxonomy): Bacteria > Pseudomonadota > Alphaproteobacteria > Rhizobiales > Aestuariivirgaceae > Aestuariivirga. The sequence continues at coordinate 4,145 of JAYWAB010000078.1, read as the reverse complement.
TGCGCGAAAGCCCAAACTCGTAAGAATCTCTTCAAACTCTTCGCCCGAGCAACCAACGAGCGACATCATATCCGGCACGATGGTAAAACCACCGCCTTCAACCGAACCCGTTGGGCGCTGTTCAGTCTCAACCCGCGCCTTCCAAAACACACGGTCTCGAATCAGATCCGACAGACGCTCCAACATATCGACCCGGACAGCACGCTTGCCACACACGCGGTAGCCACAGATCCGGTAGAAGCCTTCAGGCAAAGTAACTTCTGCCATCGTTGACGTAAGACCATTGGCGGGTGGCGTTGGAATGGTGCCTTCACCCTTGTGGCTTTGCAGCCACCACAGAAGCAAACGCAAATCCGTTGCGGCAGGCTTCAGCAAGGCGGGCAGGAACACGTGGAAAGCACCAAACCTTGCGCCAAGGCCGCGCAGCTTGGCGCGGTCTTCCTGGCTGAGGGCTTTCACTTCTTCTGTTACCTGCTCGCGCGGCAATACGCCAAAAGCCTCAACCAAGCGAAACGCCATCCCACGCGCCAAAGGTTCGAACCCTTCGGCGTCTTCCAGTTTAAACAGTGGCTCGAGCACACTGCCCAAATGACGCTGCACAAATTTTTGTAACCGCTCGCGAACATCTTCGCGTTGTCGGCCTTGCAAAATATCTTGAGCAATAACTTCCGCCTTGGGGCGCAGGATATGATCGCCCACCACCACGCGGCCCACCGGATGGCCGGACCACATGATCACGCCGCCATGGGCGAGTTTAAGCTCTGTATCCGCCGTCATTGCCAAGGTCTGGGCGCGCGCGAGGATTTCGGTGGTCACGGCAGCTTGGCTTGCGGCCTTGAGGGCCTGCAATTCGCTGGCGGCATTGGCGGCATCAGGGATGAAATTCAACCCTTGAATACGACCGACGAATTCGCCCTCAACATGGACATCGCCGCCCGCTTCTACATTGGTCATTAAGCCTTCCTTCTTCGCCAGGCGCTGCATCAAGAAGCTGGTTCTGCGATCAATAAACCGTTGTGTCAACCGCTCGTGCAACACATCCGACAACCGATCTTCTATTTCTTTCGTGCGTGATTGCCAATAGAGCGGCGCTTCCAGCCAATCGGCCCGGTTGGCAATAAAACTCCATGAGCGGACATGAGAAATGCGCGTTGCGATGGCATCAATGCCGCCTTCGAGGTTTTCGCTATGGGCCAGCTGTTTGGCGAACCAGTCTTCTGACACAAAACCGTCACCCGAATGAAGATCGCGGATAACGCGGTTCACCAAGTGGCTGTGTTCAGCGGGTGAAATATTGCGATAGTCTGGCAATTGACAGACTTCCCATGCCCGCAAAACTTGCTTTGGCGTCTTGATCAGATCAGTCAGGCCGTCATCGCGAAAAACAGCGTCAAGCGCCAAAATATCCGGTGCATTCTGCGCCCGTGTCAGGCCCTCCAGTTTTGGCAGATGCCCAAGGCTCTTTCGGAGGCGGTCCAGCGATCCAAATTCAAGTTCACGATTGCGCCACTGCAAAACCCGCACGGAATCAAACTCATGATTCTCCAGCCGTTCGACCACCTCTTGATCAAAGGGCTGAGCCTCAGCAGAAACGCCAAAACTACCATCATTCATATAGCGCCCAGCGCGGCCAGCGATCTGCGCCAACTCACCGGGGTTCAAATCGCGAAATTGAAAACCATCAAACTTACGCGTGGCGGCAAAGGCCACATGATCAACATCCATGTTGAGGCCCATGCCGATGGCATCGGTTGCCACGAGATAATCCACATCACCCGATTGATAAAGTGCGACTTGCGCATTGCGTGTGCGCGGGCTGAGTGCACCCATGACAACAGCAGCCCCGCCGCGCTGCCGGCGGATATGTTCGGCCACGGCGTAAACCATCTCTGCCGTGAAGGCGACAATGGCCGTGCGCGGCGGCAGGCGCGAGAGCTTCCTCTGGCCCGCGTAAGTGAGCTTGGAAAGCCGGGGGCGCGAAGTGAATTGCACATTGGGCAAAAGCTTTTCGAGAATGGGCCGCATGGATGCAGCCCCCAGCAACAAGGTCTCTTCCACGCCCCGCCTGTGCAAAACGCGATCTGTAAAAATATGGCCGCGCTCAAAATCTGCGCAAAGTTGCACTTCATCAATGGCAAGGAAAGGCACTTCAATGTCAGGCGGCATGGCCTCCACCGTGCAGACCCAATAGTTGGGATGCGGCGGGATGATCTTTTCTTCACCAGTCACCAAAGCCACCTGATGATCGCCTGTGCGCAAGCGAACGCGGTCATAAATCTCGCGCGCCAAAAGGCGCAGCGGTAAACCGATCATGCCCTTGCCATGGGCCAGCATCCGCTCAACCGCGAGGTGGGTTTTCCCCGTATTGGTAGGCCCCAAAATAGCGGTGACGGGGCGCGGTTCAGACATCACTCTTACTTAGGGAGTGGCGAGGCCAGCCGCAAACCTTTTGCCTGCTCTGAATTGGCGCAGGGGCTTAAGGAATAGATTCAAAGGGGAACATTTCACGCCCGAATCGCTGATGGGCAGAGATTCCGCTTTCGTTCCTTCGATTTGCTGTCGTCACCTGTGGATAAGTCTGGGTGGAAAACTTGGCTTTTGAAGTGGAAAAGCCGCACAGTCGTTAACATCTTGTCGCAAAGGTTAAGCGTTTCAACCTTCGCAGGGGCACCGCATGGCCGCCACGTTAACGAAGCGTTCCCCGGCGGAACAGAGCCAGCCCGAATCGCTGTTAGCGCAGAATTCCTGTTTTGTTCACGCCATGGGTTGTAGGTTTGGCGACGGCTTGGCACTAACCGCGAAGCTGGTTCTCGCATTTGCGATCAAATTCCGGCTTCAGCGTTAACCTTATGTGCCAAAGCTGGAATTGCGGCTTTTCCGGCTACCCAGCAGGCCGCGCTTGACTTTGGCAGGGGCCACCCTTATCGAACGGCCAATCGCAGCCGGAACATCGCTTCCGGCTCAATTTTTATGGAGTATTATCATGTCGCGTCGCTGTGAATTGACTGGCAAAGGCTGGCAGGCCGGAAACAAGGTTTCTCATGCCAACAACAAAACCCGCACCCGCTTTATGCCCAACCTGTGCCAGGTGAGCCTGATGAGCGATGTCATGGGCCTGTCCTATAACATGCGCATCAGTGCCATTGCCTTGAAGTCGGTCGAGCATTGCGGCGGCTTGGATGCGTTTTTGCTGAAGGCCGATAAGGAAAAACTTTCGGTGAAGTTGCGCAAGCTGAAAAGCTCGATTGCCAAGAAGGCCGTCGTTCAGGCTGCAAAAGCCGCTTAAGCTTTTATCATGAATTCGAAAGCCGCTCTGGTTCAGGGCGGCCTTTTTGTTATGATCGTGCAATGACCCAAAAAAGACACGCCGCCAATGCGCCGCGCGATGGCAGCCCGCGTGTGCATTCGTCTGCACAGCTGCGCGAATGTATCTTGGGAAAGTTCACCGACGTTGCTGAGCGCGTGGTGATGGCGGAATGCTCTTTGGGCGATTACTCCTATCTGGCGCGCAATTCAGAAGCCATTTACACAGACATTGGAAAATTCTGCTGCATCGCCGCCAGTGTGCGGCTCAACGCCATCAACCATCCAATGGACCGCATTTCACAACACAACATTACTTATCGGCCGAATGAATTTTTTCTTTACGCCAAAGTGGACAAAGAATTCCGCGAATGGCGGCGCGATGCGAAAGTGGAGATCGGCCATGATGTATGGATTGGCCACGGGGCGATCGTTTTGCCCGGCGTGAAGGTTGGCCATGGAGCAGTTATCGCAGCGGGCGCGGTGGTCACCAAAAATGTCGATCCCTATGCCGTTGTCGCAGGCATTCCCGCCAAGCGCAACAAATGGCGTTTCCCCAAATCCGTCCGTGAACGGATCATTGCGCTAGGCTGGTGGGATTGGGATCATGACCAATTGGCTATAGCAGTGGAAGATATGCGCGCACTCAGCGTCAAGGCCTTTTTGGATAAATACGAATAGCGTCGCAGAACTAAGCCCGGCCCGCTTCGCTGGACAGCATTGCAGCACTGACGCCCAGCTTGGCCAATGCTGCATCGTGCAGCTTCTCGCACGGCGTGCCAAACACGAGGGCGGCATCGGCATCACAATGCAGCCAGCCATTGCGCATGATTTCACTTTCC
>JAYWAB010000077.1:0-3901 GCA_043782835.1 Aestuariivirga sp. | reverse complement strand
TCGGAAGAAGTGACCTCCGACCAGATCGAAGACGTTTACGCCATGTTTGCCGAGATGGGCATCACCGTGGTGGAGAGCGAAGAAGAAACCGAAAACGTGTTGGCCAAGGTGGAAGAGGGAGAACCCTCCACCGAGACCGCGCTGATGAAGGTAGAGGCGCCGAAGACGCCCACCGATCGCACCGATGATCCAGTGCGCATGTATCTGCGCGAAATGGGTGCCGTGGAACTGCTCTCGCGCGAGGGCGAAATTGCCATTGCCAAGCGCATTGAAGCTGGCCGCGAGGCGATGATTTCCGGCCTGTGCGAAAGCCCACTGACGTTCCAGGCGATCATCATCTGGCGCGATGAGTTGAACGAAGGCAAGATTCTGCTGCGTGACATCATTGATCTTGAAGCCACATATGCCGGGCCCGATGCCAAGCAGAACCAGACGGTGGCTACACCTGCCCCTTATGTCCCGCCCAAGGAAGAAGTGCGCAAGCAGGCCGAGGCCAAGCGCGCCGAAGCGGCAAGCCGGGCTGAAAAGCGGTCGCCGCCGCCGATGCGGCGCTCGGCCGATGACGATGATTATTCCGATGTGTTGAGCCCGGAAGATTTTGACAAGCCCAATGTCGAGGACGAAGAAGACGACGAGGGCGATGACCTGGGCGTTTCGCTCTCGGCCATGGAACTTGAACTCAAGCCCAAGGTGCTTGAAGTGTTCGACGAGATTGCGCGGCTTTATAAATCGCTGCGCAAGTTGCAGGACCAGGAAGTGCAGGAAGGCGAGGGCCTTTCGCCGAGCCAAGAGCGGCGTTACCGCAAACTGCGCGAAGACATCATCACCAATGTCAAATCACTCTCGCTCAACAATGCGCGTATCGAAGCGCTGGTTGAGCAGCTTTATGACATTGCCAAGCGTTTGAACGTGCTGGAAGGCCGTTTGATGCGCATGGCCGAAACCTACAAAATTCCGCGCGATGAATTTTTGCGTGAATATCAAAGCAATGAGCTTGATGGCGAATGGCTGAAGCGGGTAGGCCGCCTTTCCAAGCATGGCTGGAAGAAATGGGTCAACGACGAAAAGGATTCCATCAAGGTCATCCGTGATGAAATTTTTGACCTGGCTTCGGCCACCGGCTTGCAGATCCTGGAATATCGCAAGATCGTCGGCATGGTGCAGAAAGGTGAGCGCGAGGCACGCATCGCCAAGAAGGAAATGGTCGAGGCAAATTTGCGCCTGGTTATTTCCATCGCCAAGAAATACACCAACCGCGGTTTGCAGTTCCTTGATCTGATTCAGGAAGGCAATATCGGCCTGATGAAGGCGGTGGATAAATTTGAATATCGCCGCGGCTATAAGTTTTCGACTTATGCCACTTGGTGGATCAGGCAGGCGATCACGCGTTCGATTGCCGATCAGGCGCGCACCATCCGCATTCCCGTTCACATGATTGAAACGATTAACAAAATCGTGCGCACCTCGCGCCAGATGATGCACGAAATCGGCCGCGAGCCAACGCCGGATGAATTGGCCGAGAAGCTTTCGATGCCGCTTGAAAAAGTGCGCAAGGTGATGAAGATCGCCAAGGAGCCTGTGTCTCTTGAAACGCCGGTGGGCGATGAGGAAGATTCACATCTGGGTGACTTCATCGAAGACAAGGGCGCAATCCTGCCCATCGATGCTGCCATTCAGGCGAACCTGCGCGAAACGACCACGCGCGTGCTGGCGAGCCTGACGCCGCGCGAAGAACGCGTTCTCCGCATGCGCTTCGGCATCGGCATGAACACCGATCACACGCTGGAAGAAGTTGGCCAGCAGTTTAGTGTTACGCGTGAGCGCATCAGGCAGATTGAAGCGAAGGCGCTGCGGAAGCTGAAGCATCCGAGCCGGAGCAGGAAGCTGCGGAGCTTTTTGGATAACTAGCTGTCCTGTATCATTTTTACATCAACCAGTTTGTAGCAACATCTTGGATTGGGTTAGAAAATGGCCACGGTTGACAATTTGTTCTTGCCTGGTTGGAGTAGTCTTGACTCAACTGAATTGAGATTATTGCTTAACGAAAAGATTGGTGGGTCTGGACAGGTCGATGGCGACATGGCGCAGCATGTGCCATTTTACCTACCTATGGCAGATGACACTTGCCAAATCATATTGAAATTTAAGAACGGAAAGATCATTCGGATCGAACAAGGCGAATCCTTCAATAAGGAAAGTTGGAAAGAAATAGTTTTTTTGATTGACGGCTTGTTGAATCGCGGTCGGATTAAGATCGGCCGCGGTCTTGGTTTTAGCAGCAGGCCCGTCAGCGGGTATTGGAAAGGGCCGTGTTCAAATATTCAGATTTGCCCGCCGCCAGCGAACGCGCCCCAGACAACGATGCATGGGGCGCAAAATCCTTTTGTGCTGGAATTTCCGATCGTCATGTCTGGTATCGACCGTGTCGACAGCTACCGAATGGGGCGCGAATATCGGAAATATTGCAGAGTGCTGAATGTTATTCTGAATAGCCATATTCAATTTCATGGAATGCGCCAAAGAAGCTTCTGGGCACAATTGGAGCAACGTAGGGGGAGCAGTGAACTTTTTGAATATCGGTGGGTCCAAAGCGGCTATTTTGCAGACATCGGCAAAGTAATTTGCGACCAACATTCTAGCTATTCATACCAACAAATAGCTCATTTCGATTCAGCTGAGTACTTTTCTCCCCGAACATATCACGGAGATTCGTTGACTACGCCCTCGAATCTTGACGACTTACTCGCCAAGTATCAGAACTTGTCGCGTAATGAACAAGAAAAATTTGATTGCGGTGCTTACTGGTTTGACCTGAGTGTCCGACAATGGGAATTGTCTGCTTCTGCGTCATTTTTGGCACTTGTCTCTGCAATAGAGGCGTTTGTTGGCAGAGGTCAGTCGCATGACATTTATTGCCCAGTGTGCGCTAGTGATTTCACCCACGAAGTTCCTGGCGTAGTACAACGGTTCAAAACTTTTCTTGAGGAATACGGCGGCGATATTGGGCTTACCAAGGAAAGAGCTGCGATGTATGCTCTACGTTCTGGCATTGCACACGGAAGCACAGTGTTGCGTTTGGACGACGACCACTATGCAGGGTGGGATCCGGTAACCGAAACTGAGCGTGATTTGCAATGGAATATGCACAAAGTTGCAAAAACTGCGATGATCAATTGGTTGAGTTCCAGAGGTTGAAAATCGGACATGCTTTAATGTGTTCGCACTATTTGCCCACTCGCTCCGTATGGCGATGCACCAACGCCCTGTCTATTTGACCAAATGCATTGGGTTTTCTTGATAGTTGAGATTTAGAAGGCTATGATGATACCATGCAAAAGCCGGTAATTTTTGCCATTTCAGCCATCTGGGACGATGAAGCTTCTGTTTGGAGCGGGCGTTGCGATGACATTCCGGCGGCGGCGGACGCGCCCACATTGGATGGTGTTCTCAACAAGATCAACGCCATGGCGATGGATTTGCTTCCGGATAACCACCCTGGCGTTGACCCCGCTTCTGTGTTTTTGCAGATCACAGCCTTGCGCGAAGCCGCACCTGCCGCCGCCTGATGGCGCCCCAGTTTGACAAACTCTTGCGCGACATGTTGAAGGCGTCAGGTTGTCATCTCGTGCGGCAAGGCAAAGGCAGCCACGAAATTTGGCATAGTCCGATTTCAAAAATGAACTTTGCGGTGCCTATAGGGATACCCAGTCGTCATACAGCTAACGCTATCTTACGGCAGGCTGGTCTCCCCAAGGCATTTTAGATCGTGCGCGTGCATGCTGGCCTACAGTTGTCGTTTCGGGTCATCCGGTAATCCTCCCCTAGACTAAGGGGTTTTGAAGGTAGAATTTTCTCGGAAAGACGAACGAGGAGATTCGGATGAGGAAGAGCAGATTTACGG
>JAYWAB010000076.1:0-2148 GCA_043782835.1 Aestuariivirga sp. | reverse complement strand
TGTTGAACCTTTTGGTGTTTTGGGTCTAAAGCCGGACGCCACCATGGAAGAGGCTGTGGCAGCCTTTCAATCCAATTTGGCAGTCTATAGCGCAGAACGGTGGACAGGCGCTGGAATTCCCTTTGAATTCAGCCGCTTCGCGGCACAGAAATCCCGCCAGATCAATGCTGCTTTCACAGCCGTGAAAGGCGCACAGCAGGTCAGGGAAGAGCAGATAAAAGCGGAACTAGCAAAGGCAGCGACAGCAGCAGCAGCCAAATCACGCCCTCTGTTTGGCAGCAGCAACGCGGCTTAGTGCTGAGTTACATTCAGCACGCCAGTTACCTGCACGAACCGCGTTCGAGCCTGTTCCATGTGCTCAGCGTTATCTTCGAGCCAAGTTCACAGTGCGCTAACGGCCATTCCCAGAGAATGGCCAGCGCATTCAGGCCGCCGGCGGCTTTCTGCTTTGACGACATTGCGTGGCGGCGAACCCCGTCGCCGCGCACATTTATACGCTTCGCCGCATGCTCGCAGCACCTTCGCCGCGTACATTTTCACGCTCGCCGCGTACATTTTCACGCTCGCCGGGTGCATTTTCATGCTCGCCGCGCGCTTGCGCATCTCTGATCAGGTCTCGCACCAAGTCTGAGGCGTTGGAAAAGCGCCCGGTTGAAACTTGCTGGTCAATCCATTCGCGCATTTTGTCGGGCAGAGAAATGTTCATCGTGGCCATGAAGTCTATGTAGCATATCCGTCAAACTTTGGCAATCTTTGCCAAATCATCCAAAATATAGAGACAATCCGGCAAATCAAAACCAGACCAGTTATAAGTGCTATATTTCAGTAGCTTGGCCCCCAAACTTTCGTAAAAGGCGCGGGCTGGCATATTTTCCGCTAGAACCCCTATGGTCATGGTTTTGCCACCCTGAGCGAGCCAATGTTGCATTGCAGCAAAAGTCAGGGCGCGGCCGATGCCCTGTCTATGTTGCGATGCAGCAATGTAGAGCGCCCAAAGATGTCCGTCTTGGTCTACTATGTGTTTTTCTTCTGAAGGGCCGGAGATGACGAAGCCCACGGGCTCAGCATCGACATAGGCCCCCATTATGAAGCGGTGTGGATTGACCAAGGCAGCCTGCCACATGGGCAATCGCATTTCAGTTGAGAAGGTGGCCAAGAGTTCAGTCGGCAAAATGGCAGAGTAAGCTTCGCGCCAACACTGCACATGCAGGCTTGCGAAAGCCTCTGCCTCTTCACGCTGTGGACGACGAAATTTTACGGCACCCAAAGCGGCAGGTTCAAAACCATTCACGCAGCAACCCATTTGACTTGTTGTGAAATTCAACTTGGCATTATCAACCGCAGCCGCCAAGAGCGGGCTTTCAATAATGATTTGCTTCGCTTGCTTTCAAAAGAAAATTCATGCGCCCTCACAACTCATCAGCCTGTGGCATAGACTTTGGCACTTCTAATTCAACCTTGGCGCAGGCACGCGGCCCGCTGGTTCTATTGGAGGGCGACAAAACCACTTTGCCCAGCGCGGTTTTTTACGGCCATGAAAAGTCTAATGCGTTTCTGATCGGGCGCAGCGCAGTTGACGCTTATGTTGACGGCGCTTCAGGCCGTTTGATGCGTGCGCTCAAATCCATTTTGGGCCACTCTTTGATTCACGAACACACACCACTTTATAAGCGCAAAATTTCTTTCGCTGATATTGTTGGGCAATATTTGGCTGAGGTGAAATTGCGCGCCGAAAAACATCTCGGCCATGAGCTTAGCCATGTGGTGATGGGCAGGCCCGTGCAATTTGTGGATGATGACGAGGCCGCCAACCAATTTGCCGAAAAGACCTTGGGCGACATTGCACGGTCTATCGGCTTCAAGGAAGTTTCATTTCAATTTGAGCCAGTGGCCGCCGCCTTGGAATTTGAACGCTCACTGAGCGGCGAAAAATTGGCGCTGATTGCGGACATCGGTGGCGGCACTTCAGATTTTTCTGCCATTCGCCTTGGAGGCAAACGCAATAGTGAAAACCGCAAGAGCGATGTGCTGGCCAATGCGGGCCTGCGCGTTGGCGGCACTGATTTCGACAAATGTCTGAGCCTGGCCGAATTCATGCCCAGCTTTGGTTATGGTTCAAGCTTGAAACGCGGCGACTTGCCCGTGCCT
>JAYWAB010000075.1:0-24132 GCA_043782835.1 Aestuariivirga sp. | reverse complement strand
CCCGTGAACGGAAAAACTGTTCTTCGCAATATCAAGACCAATTGTGTGAATGGCGGTTTTTGTGGCAGACTTCGTCATGGTGGATGGCTCCCTCGTTGGCTTGTTTTACGACAAACCCATCTTGGCACTTCAGATGCCGCAAGCGAGCGCCGTCCACCACATCACCGTAATCCTGTAATCCGTCACCGTAATCGCTGTCACCGTAACCCTACTATCACCGTAATTCAAATTACCGGGAGCTAAGCGTCAACCATTTTGAGATTGCTCATTTGTTTCGATACTTCTTCTTGGGCAGCAAGCGATCCGTACAAATCATTTGAATCTGGCCCGCCCCTGTCAATCATTCTGATTTTATTTATTTGAGTAATCAAGTCACGCTCATCGAGCTTGATACGATAAAATATGTTCGAACCCAGACTATTGTGGAAAAGATCAGGGAGAGGCCATGTGTCCCTATTCCATGGACCAATCCGTCCAATCGTTTTCCATAAACCACTATAAATATCCAGTGCGCTTGTCTTCACTCTCAATACCGAATTTTCAATGTTTAAGTAAGATTCGTCGCTGAGAACAGATTCGGCACGAGCAAATGGTCTCAAAAAATATACAAAAATCCCATAAGGTTTGCGTGGTCGTATCTTTTCAACCCGGGCAATGACACCGACCGAAAATCTCCCGTCCGCCAGCGGAACTGAAACCAAATTTCCTTCTTGAACTTTTTTCATATTGCATCGTTACTCTGACCAAGCATCGGCTGCTCCACGAATTACGATGACAGTATTACAGTACCAGTGCATTCAAACTCCCGCCTTAAGTTGCTACGCCATCGCCCTCACCGCATATTGCCCGTATGCCCCAGCGAAAATCGGCCGGGCTGGGGCCACACGGTGAGCCCGTGCGGTTCAATGCCGACGTTGATTTTGGTGACGGCACCATTGCTCGTGTCAATGGCATAGACCTGCCCATCATAGCGCCCGGCCAGCCAGAGTTCTTTGCCGTCCGCGGTCAAGTTCCCCATATCAGGGCTTCCGCCATCAGGGATGAGCCAGGTGTGTTCAATCGCGTGGGTTTCGAAGTTGATCACGGTCACACTGCCGGGCCCGCCGGCCCTATCGGGCATCCGGTTGGAGCCGCGGTTGGCCACATAAAGCAATTTGCCATCGCGGCTGACGTTGAGGCCGTGCGCGCCTTTGCCTGTGTGGATAAAGCCCGTTTCCTTGAACGTGTCGGCATCCACCAGAAAGGCACCGTCGTTGATCATGTCAGTCACAAAAAATGTTTTGCCATCGGGTGACAAGCGCACATCTTGCGGCATTCCGGGCTTGGAAAAAACGAGGCTATCGACAACCTTGCCTTGTTTCAGATCAACCTTGATGAGGCCGGGGCCTGCGCCGGTTTTCAATGGCGTCTGGCCATGCAAGCCCGATGCAACCCCGCCGAATTCACAAGTGAAAATGATATAAGAATAATCCGCACTATAATCGGCGTGGTTGAGGCCCCGACACGTCGGTGTTTCGATCGAGGACAACAAAGCCATCGTATGGGCATCGCGCAGCTCAAGCCGCCGGAAGGCTTCGGCCACGATGATCGCCTGCGCGCCATCGGGCGTGAAATACATGTTATAAGGATCATTGACGGCGATCTGCTTGCCAGGCTTTCCTGTGGCGGGATCAATCGGCGTCATGCTGCCCTGTTTGGTTTGGTTGGCCGTATTGGCCACCCACAGCGTCTTTAAATCAAACGACGGCACGATATGCTGCGGCCCCATGCCCACATGAAATGTATCAACGACCTTATGCGTGGCCGGGTCAATCACACTCACCGTGTTGGCCGAATGATTGGGCACATAGATGCGTGTCAGCGCGCCTGATGTGACGGGGGCAAGTTTGTCACTGCCGGTCTCGCTATAGATATTGAGCGGCGGTGTTGGTGTGGGCGCTGGTGCGGCTGCATCAGGCACTACGGGCGGCGGATCGTTCTCTGCCATCTGATCAAACACTTGCGCTGTCGCATCATCACAGGTGCTGAGGTCAGGTGCCCGCGCACTCAGAGGATTGCTCACGGCAACAAGCGCTGCCACTGTTAGTGTTGCAAGAATGCGCATAAGTTATTGACCGCCCCGAAATGTGTCGATCTCCGCTACCGTGCCCGCGACGATGAGGTCAAGACCCTTTTGCCCAAGTGCTGCTGATGAGCGCGAGGGATTGCCGCCGTAAACGCCGTTTTCCGGCTTGGCAGAAGCTGCATCTTTCATTTTGTCGACCCGCACCATGCTGGGCACTGCCGCCAATTCCAGCGATGTATCAGCCAAAGCCGCATGTGTGCCGATTTCATTTGATGCCATACCAGCCGCTTCCAGCGCGGAAACATACTGCGACCCTGCGATGGCATAATAGCCCAAGGCGGCCAAAGCCTTGGCCTTGCCGCCCCAAGATTTGTTCAAACGATCGGCTGCCGCCGTAAGATCACGTTGATAGCCGCCATGATCACCAATCAAAACCACATGGGTGAAGCCTGCATGTTTCAAACTGTTTCCCGTCTGCACCAGCATCTGAATGAATGTGTCATCCGTCAACGTCAGCGTGCCGGGAAATTTCATGTGCTGTGTCGGTGGATCAATCGCCCCTTCGGGCACATAAGCAACAACCGGGGCCACGATGGTATGGCCCAGCTGCGTGGCAATCTTTTCGGCGAGGAATTTCACCCGCGCATTATGCTTACCCAAGGCCAGATGCGGGCCGCTTTGTTCAACACCACCAATGGGAATGATCACCGTGGTGCTGCCCTGCCCCACCGCATCACGAAGTTCAGTCCACGTCAGATTTTCAAGCCAAACTTCGGCCCGCGCTGGCACAGCCCAGATAAAGAGGCTGGTGGCAGCCATGATCCATGTCTTTTTCATCGCCTAAGTTTAGCCGGGAACAGCGCCAGCGCCAACACCTATGGCACAGATGAAACTTACTTCATGGAAATCTGCAAAGGCTCACTGTTCACCAGTTTTGCATCTTCAAAGCCAGAGCCAAGCGCTGTGTTGAGCGCAGCCTCAGCATCGGCCCTATTATCAAGCGGCCCCATTTCAACGCGGAATAAAGGCCCATTGGCGCCAACGGCCCTGATGATCCGTGTCGGCCCAAAGCTTTGCAACTGTTGATAAGCGCTGCTGGCGTTCTCAAGGCTGTGATAGACACCGACACGGATGATGAATGATTGCGGCTCTTGCGGCGCTGGTGTGAAGGTTGCTTGTTGAACCTTTGGGGCATGAACAACCACGGGCGGCGCGACGATCTCTGCCACTTGCGTCGGCGGGGCGTGCGCCGAAACATCATTCGACATTGCCACCAACTGCCCCATCGATGCGCCACGATGCATGGCATCATTCATCGCCAGCATATGGCCCATGGAATCTTCCGAAGGCGCAGGCCCGATCAATTTCACACGTACATGCGCCTTGCCATTGGCGCGGTAGCCCAAGACATCTGCGGCACGCTTGGAAAGATCAATCACTCGCGAGCCCACGAAGGGTCCGCGATCATTGATGCGCACGACAACTTGGCGGTTATTCTCCAGATTAGTGACAAGCGCATAAGACGGCAAAGGCAGCGTGGCATGGGCGGCCGTCAAGGTTTCCATATCAAACCATTCGCCATTGGATGTCTTGCGGCGGTGAAACGCTTCGCCATACCATGACGCAACACCCGATTTATCATAGCCGGGCTGTTCGCGCGGGTTGAACCAGCGCCCAGCCACCTGATAGGCATTGCCCACTTGATAGCGCCCGCCGCCAAAGGGAATTTGCCCGCCATGATAAATGGGACTGCCCTTGCCTGCGAAGGGATCGGTTGCGGCTGTGGCAAATCCATGATGGCCGGAACGGTGCGCGCCTGAGTGATGCGAACATCCAGCCAGCGCAAGACCAACAAAACCAACAGCCAAGATTTTCAAGAACCCAGGGCGCATGGGAAACTCCGTAAAATTTTACGGATGATTGCGCCGGGTGCGTAAAGTTTGGGTCAAGGAATGTGGTTAAAATTTGGTGAGGGGGAGTGGTGGACAACAGCAGGATTGGCTGCACCGGGCCGGCTTTGCCGTGTAGCGCGGAAATGGGATCGAGTGGCTGAATGGGCCGCTTAGGGCCAAGAGCGAAACCCAAAAACATCTAATATTGTTAACTTTGCGTGGGCAAATGCCCGACCTTAACCTAAATCAAAGCACTCTGAGCTCACAGTGAAGGGCCTATTGCGGGAGAGGTGCGGGCTTCGTGACCAGCTGCCGTTTTGATATTTGTTTTATTCATCTTGAAAGAAAATTTCATTCACCAGCATTTTTTTGCTATCAAAATGTTTCTGGGCATAAGATCCAAAAACCTATCCGAAGGCAACGTCTGGTTCACATTCAATGAGGCCTCTAAAAGAAAACTCGGGCGAACAAAAACGCGTTCAATCAAGATATGAATCTGACCTTTGTCCAGCACGTTCAAGGTGGATTGGCAACGTCCGGCCATAGAGTTGCTTTGTTCGCTCAGGTGTACCTACCATGTTCGGTTCGCCAACGTACGAAAAGATTGCAACATAGCGCCGTCGCGGTCCACTGAGGGGGGCCACCCTATGCAGCGAGTATCGTCCGCGAAATATCTGAAGGTCGCCTGGTTCAAGGTTGAGCACCTTCACCTTGTTTGAAGTACCATTAAGAACGCGAGAGACCTCAGCGAAATTCTCGTCCCCCTCACGAATGTGGGGCGCATATTCGAATGCGCCGCCTTTTTCGGCATTCTGTATCGCAAGAGTGACAGTGAAGTTATTCGTATCGAAATGCCACGGAAAGCCATTGCCTTCCTCAGCCGTGTTGACGATTACGTCCGCCAATGGATCGGCATAGCGGTAGAATTCATTCTCCTGAAGGCAGTCTTGTATGAAGCGGTCGAACCCTTGACTATCGTGAATTATACGAAGCGGGCCGTCCTTAGGAAAGTTGTCTGCAGGCACAAACGCATTCGAGCGATCAAAGAACTGTCGACGTGGATCGTCAGTCGGCAAACTTGGATCGTCCTTCGAGAAATAAACATTAGTGCGGTTGAAACTACGGTGGCCTTTGTCTGCTACTTTATCAGCTTCAGCCGTAAGCGCCGCAATGCCCTCGGAAGTCAGAAATTGTTTTATGACCGCGCATCCGTCACGTTCCAAATCAATACGGATCCTATTCACCAACGTATCTCGCCTTGTCCCTTCTTGGTCAATCGGGTAGCGTTCATAGTCAATAAAATTTGAAGACGCGTAAGGCACAAACAGCTTTCCAATCAGAATATATTAAGGCAAATGTATCACCCAATCCATCCAACTGACATGCGCTAGATGACCCACCTGTTAATTTCAATTCTAGCGAAAATTGGCATCAGTTAAAAGACCAGATTTTAACTGCAAGACCGCATCTGACTGATGGTAGTCGCTGTTTGTCAAAGCTGTAGCGATTGCTCAGAGTCAAAAGCACACTCGCTCCTCCACATCCCCAATTTCCGCTTTTGGGTGCATACCAGCCGTGCTGGCCAACCGCTCGCTTGTCTTAAGGCGCCACTGCTGCTTGTGGCGCGTTCAAACGTTCGTAATTCTTCTTGGCTGTGTCATTGCCGAGGTCGGCGGCGGACTTATAGAGATTTTTGGCGATGCCCAAGTCCTGGGGCACGGCCCAACCTTTTTCATACATGCCGCCCAGGTTATTCATCGCAAAAGTATCCTTGCCGGATGCGGCCTTGGAAAACATTTTGAAGGCCTCATCGAGATTGCGCGCGGTGCCTTTGCCCAAAAGCAACATGACGCCCAGATTATTCTGCGCTTCCGCCAAATCTTGATCAGCGGCCTTGTGATACCATTCAAGGGCCGCTTTCTCATCCTTGGGCGCACCGTCGCCATTCTGCACCATCATGCCGTAAAGATTCTCCGATGGCGCGTGGCCTTTCTTGGCGGCGTTGAGCAGCAAGGCCAAGGCTGCAGCTTTGTCCACTTTGACACCCGCTGCCCCTTTGCGCACCAGCTTGGCCAAGCGAAACTGCGCCTCAAGATTTCCAGTCAAAGCCAACTCGCGGTACCACTTGGCGGCCTCTGCGGCGCTGAGCTTTGTGCCCTGCCCTAATTCATAAGCTTCAGCCAAAGCCATGCGCGCCTCCGCATCGCCAGCCTTGGCCAGTTGGAGTTTTTTTTCAAAAGGCAGATTTTGCAGTTCTTGGTCAACAGCGAATGCACTCTGGCCCACAGCGCAGGCCAGAACCACACTCAAAACCAAAATCCAACTATATTTCATTTTGCCCGATAGAAATTCAAATCCCGACACACAATGAACCAACAGCCTTTAACGGCCAAGTGATCGCCTGAGACAGTTGCATAGGCGCGGTAATAATCCCCATCATCCGAAGAATAGATCTGGCCCTTCCAAGTGTTTGGCCCGCTGGGCACCATACCATCCATGACCGGCATACCAATCAAATGGCGTGAACGCATGGCTGGGTTCTTGTTCTTCAAATCTAGCTTGGGCGTTCCGTCACCGTTGTTAGGCTCTTCCAAGCGCACCACATTGGCGCACACAAGGTTTCCTCTGCACGATACCACTTTCACGGTCACCCGACCATCGCTCAACGTCCAATCGCCATAGGGCCCGGACGTTGGGTTGGATGCCGCCGCAACACCGCCAACCAGCCCCGCCACAACCACACTTGCACACATCAATTTCATCTTCATTTTCCGACCTCCAGAGTTCCTTTGCCTCTCGCAATTTTTGCATATAGCATCAACACCATTGTCTGGGGAGATGAGCATGACAAAAATTTCACCGACGACCTCACGCACCCCTCGTGCCAGCGCTGCATGGCAAATGCGTGTTGATCTTGCGGCAGCTTTTAGGCTGTCCGCCAAAAATGGCTGGAACGAAGCGGTGGCCAATCATTTCAGCCTGGCCACCAGCAAAGACGGCAGCCAGTTCCTGATGAACCCGCGTTGGGTGCATTTCGCGCGCCTCAAGGCCAGTGACTTATTGCAGCTTGATGCCAAGGACCAAACCACCATGCAGCGCCCGGATGCGCCGGACTTGACGGCCTGGAGTTTACATGGTCGATTACATGCGGCCCTGCCACAAGCCCGGTGTATCATTCATCTGCATCCAACTTATGCCACAGTGATGGCCTCGCTGGCCGACCCGGAGATCAAACCCATCGACCAGAACACAGCGCGGTTTTTCAATCGCATTGCTTTTGACATGGACTATGGCGGCATGGCCAATAGCGACGATGAGGGCGACAGGCTGGCCCGCAAACTGGGCAACAAGCGAATCATGATGATGGGCAATCACGGCATTCTGATTTGCGCTGAAACCGTGGCCGAGGCCTATGACCTGACTTATTATCTGGAACGTTCCTGCCAGAACTTGGTTCTGGCCTATCAGACCGGCCAAAAGCTGCATGTGATGTCAAACGCTGTGGCCGAAAAAACCGCGCAGGAGTGGGACGCAGACCGCGACCAATTCCACGCGCATTTCAGCGAAATGAAACGTCTTCTCGATCAGGAAGATAAATCATACCGGAAATAACCACGCTCTGGTTTTAAGCGACAGAGCGCAGCTTGATCAGATCCGCGCGAATGCCTTCGAGCGCCGGCAGAAGCCCACGATCCGCTGGCGAGTGATGCGCTTGGAACGCCGCTTGATCGGCAAACGCCGTCACCTTCTGCAACAGCTCCTCATAGGATTCAGCGGGCCGGTCGATCAATTCAGCGGGACGAAGCTGAGCACTTTGCGCACCAGCATGTGCCAAAACATTTTCCATCCGATCACTCAGCCGCGCACCCTGTTCGGGGGGGCCAAAAAATCCGAGATAAGAGCCAGCTTCTGCCGGTGGCGCAACATAACGCTTTTGCGACCTGCCCACCGAAGGATGCAGCGTGGGCATCGGCAGTGGTGTATTCTCTTCCAGATCAGGTTCAACGACCGCTTCTTCGGCCATGATCGTAACCGACGCTGTTACGGGATGCGTTTCAACTTGAATTTCACGGACAACGGAGAGATCACACGTCTGATATAAACGCGCCAAAGACTTTGTCGCATTATCGACAATCGACTCAACCGCCATGA
The DNA here is from genome assembly GCA_043782835.1 of Aestuariivirga sp. Lineage (GTDB taxonomy): Bacteria > Pseudomonadota > Alphaproteobacteria > Rhizobiales > Aestuariivirgaceae > Aestuariivirga. The sequence goes on along the minus strand of JAYWAB010000075.1, from coordinate 16,023 downwards.
TTGATTCAAACAAGAAACTCGTGCCCGTTTCGAATTGTCCGTTGCTCTTGTCATAGCAGCTCGACAATAAAGTTAGAATTCCGCCTGCCCGCGCCAATGCTTTGCCAATTTCATCTGCCGGGTGTTTTTGCTCAACACTCATCAGCTTCCCCTTATTGCCCATGAATCACTTCATAACGTGGTTAACACGCTGCCCTGTTAATATGTGTTAACAGAAATAACTAATTGAACAATATAGGATTTATCGTGCTCGTGATTTGTACACAACTTAAAATGACGCTGCGGTGGTTCCCACGCGCCCGTGAGCAGCGCGAATCTGTCGCGCCGTGATACAAGTTTGAACGGGTTTTATGTGATCATTGGGCCATACTGATCCGAAGTGATTCCCCTGAAGAAAAAGCAATAAGTGACCCATCCAGATCACAAAACCACAGGCATTCTTTGGATGCTGGCCACCATGGTTTGTTTCATCGGCCTCGATGCCACCACCAAATATGCCATGCAGCTTTATCCCTTGATCGAAGTCACCTGGGGCCGCTTTTTCTTCTCGACAATCATGGCCCTGTTTATTGCGGGGCGAAACCTGCCGCACTTGGCCCGCACCACTGAACCCAGCTTTCAAGTTCTGCGTTCGATCTTCTTGATGGCCACAACATTTCTGTTCAATGCCGGCATCCTTTCCGTCTCTCTGCCGATGGGCACGACGATTATGTATCTATCGCCCATCATTGTCACAATGCTCTCAGCCTTGGTGTTGGGTGAACATGTGGGCTGGCGGAGGTGGACATCGATCGCCGTCGGATTTGTCGGCGCACTCATCGTCATTCGCATCTGGCAGACAGGCATCACCGGGATCAACCATGGCGCGACCCTGCTGTTCTGCGCAGCGGCAACCAACGCCACCTATCAAATCTTCACCCGCAAACTGCGCAGCGAAAATTCCTACACGACTTTGATCTATACGGCATTGGCCGGAACGCTGGTGACCAGCTTGCTCGCACCCTTCGCATGGCAAGCGCCGAATATATTTGGCTGGTCGCTGTTGATTGGCGCAGGTGTTTTAGGCTGTGTGGGACATCTGTGTTTGATCCGCGCCTTCACGGCGGCCCCGGCTTCCGTTGTGGCCCCCTTCTCCTACAGCTCACTGATCTGGGCGACACTTGCCGGCTTTGCCATTTGGGGCGACCTGCCGACCGCGACGACACTGCTTGGCGCAACGCTGATTATCGGATCAGGGTTTTATATTTTTCTGCGCGAAAGAAAACTGGGCCTTAACCCGCAGGCCTGATTACTTCTGATAAATCAGAAACGTCCCAGACCCGTGCACATAAAGCTTGCCATGAATATCCGTGATCTTGGTTTCGGCCGTGAGCATCGTGCGCCCGGCATGTAAGACAACAGCGCGCGCAATAAGCTTACCCGTTTCAACTTCAACCTTCTTCACATAGTTGATGTTGAGCGAAACCGTGCCCGCACCCACGCCCGCAGGCAAAGTGCTGATCACCGCAGAGCCCAGGCTTGAATCCACCAGTGTTGCGAGATAACCGCCATGCACACGCATCATCGGATTGTAAAACTGATAGGAAAGCTCTGCCTCCACAACGACACTGCCAGCTTCCGCCGCCGTGACATGCATCTTGAGCATCTCACCGAAAGGATAGTTATGGCGGTGCACAATGGCATCACGCAGATAGTCCAAGCCCGACATGGTTTTAAAACGCGTAAAAGCCGCTTCTGCATCTTTGAGGAATGGGCTGTCCTGCATCAGATCAGACCAATCGGCTCTGCACCATTGCCGCCTTGATGAAGGAAGCAAACAACGGATGCGGCTCAAGCGGTTTTGATTTCAATTCAGGATGATATTGCACACCGATGAACCAGGGGTGATCACCATATTCAACGGTTTCTGGCAACAGACCATCTGGCGAAAGGCCAGAGAACCGAAGACCCGCTTTTTCGAGTTTCGCCCGGTAGGCCGTATTCACTTCATAGCGATGGCGGTGGCGCTCGGAAATATGCGTTGCACCATAAATGTCTGCGATATGGCTGTCGGGCTTGAGCATTGCATCAAAGGCACCAAGCCGCATGGTACCGCCAAGGTCCCCGCCCTGCTTGCGGATTTCAAGCTCATTGCCTTTCATCCATTCCGTCATCGTGCCGACTACGGGTTCTGATGTGACCCCGAATTCGGTGGACGAAGCATTCTGGATGCCGCACAGGTTTCGCGCTGCTTCAATGCAAGCCATCTGCATACCAAAGCAAATGCCGAAATAGGGAACTTTGCGGGTGCGCGCAAATTCTGCGGCTTTGATTTTACCTTCTGATCCGCGTTCACCAAAACCACCGGGAACCAGAATGCCATGCACACCTTCGAGGTAAGGGGCCGGGTCTTCTTTCTCGAAAATCTCGCTCTCAATCCATTCGAGATTGACCTTCACCTTGTTGGCAATGCCGCCGTGAACCAGCGCTTCTTTGAGTGACTTATAGGCATCAAGCAGCCCGGTATATTTGCCCACCACCGCGATGTTCACTTCCCCTTCGGGATGCTGGATACGGTTTTGAATTTCATCCCAGCGGCTGAGATCAGGTTGTTTCGCGTTGCTGATGCCAAAGGCTTCCAGCACTTCGCCATCCAAGCCCTCTGCGTGATAGGCGCGTGGCACGTCATAGATATTGGCGACATCCAAAGCTTGAATGACGGCAGACGGCCTGACATTGCAGAATTGCGCGATTTTGCGGCGTTCTCCGGCAGGGATTTCACGGTCCGCACGGCACAACAAAATATCGGGTTGAATGCCGATGGAGCGCAGTTCTTTGACTGAATGTTGGGTAGGCTTTGTTTTGAGTTCACCCGCAGTCGGGATATAGGGCAGCAGCGTGAGGTGAATATAAATGCAATTGCCGCGCGGTTGTTCCTGGCCAAATTGGCGGATGGCCTCGAAGAACGGAAGGCCTTCAATGTCGCCAACCGTGCCGCCGATTTCGACCAGCACAAAATCAAATTCCTCATTGCCGGATTTCACGAAGTCTTTGATCGCATCCGTCACATGCGGGATGACTTGCACCGTGCCGCCGAGAAAATCGCCGCGCCGTTCTTTGGCGATGATGTCCTGATAGATCTTGCCTGTGGTAATGTTATCAAACTTATTGGCGTGACGCCCGGTGAAGCGCTCATAGTGTCCAAGATCAAGATCCGTTTCCGCGCCATCGTCTGTCACAAACACTTCGCCATGTTGATAAGGGCTCATTGTGCCCGGATCGACATTCAAATAGGGATCAAGTTTTCGTAAGCGCACTTTAAAGCCACGCGCTTGCAGCAATGCACCCAGTGCCGCCGAAGCCAAACCTTTGCCAAGGGAGGAGACCACGCCGCCAGTAATGAAGATATATCGCGCCATGGGAGACCACCCTAACAATGAGCCAGCACGATTCGAAGCCCTGAATCGCATCAGATGAATTTATTTGTGGAGACCTGTGAAACAATCTAGTTTCACAAGGATGAAACTATGGCGTGGTTGGAACCGCAGGTTTCTGATCAAGTTTGGGCAGAAGGGCCGAGCCGCCCGTGTCACCACCACTTTGCGCCGGGGCCGCAGGAACCTGCGCCGTGCCTGTGGCCGACGAACCTGCATCCGGCGTGGATTGCACGGGAATATTGGTGATCGACGAACCGCCCTTGTGGTTGGCCAGAACGGTGAGCAAGATTGATGTGGCAAAAAAGCCCGCCGCCAAAATGGCCGTGGCCCGTGTCAAAGTATTGCCCACACCGCGTGCCGAGAACAAGTTGCCACCGCCGCCGCCACCAATGCCCAAAGCGCCGCCCTCGGACTTCTGCAACATGACAAGGCCAATCAAAAACAAGGCAATCACTAGGTGAACGGCAAGAAGAATGGTTTGCATCAAATCTCTCTCAATCAATTGGCGCTGCTTTAGCCTGTAGATGGGCATCTGGCAACCACCGCGCAAGGCCGTTTCAACAGCAACTGGGCTTTGACAACCACAATCAGCCAAGGCAACACTTATGCCATGGCGCAAAATCGCCAAGCCAAGGGGAGTAATAGCATTGTTGTCAAATGCGTTACGCGTGTGCGCGGGTCTGGTTCTGTGTTTCGGGCTTTACGCAGTCCCACCTGCCAATGCTGCCAGCCAGCTACCTGCGGCACCAATCGAGAAGAAGGTCCCGGCTGACCCTGATATGAATTTCATAATTGTGCGCTCAGACGCCAACAGCTGCGAGCCCAATTGCCCTGAATGGATTACTGCGCAGGGCAAAATCACAGCTGGAACCGCAGATAAATTGAGCCGCCTTTTGGCCAATCCGACCAACCGAAAATTACCAATTTTGCTTAATTCCTATGGCGGCGATATTCGCGCCGCGTTGACCATGGGCCGCATGATCCGACGCTATCAAATGACCACAACAATCGGCCGCACGCATTTTTCATTCTGTGACCCATTCACAGATAACACTTGCCGACCCAGTGTTTCCAACAAAGCCTATCGCGGGACGCCGTGGCAATATGGTGCCAAATGCATGTCAGCCTGCCCCCTTGTTCTGTTGGGAGGTGTGGTGCGCATCCTCGATGACGCTTCCTATTTGGGTCTCCACCAACCAACCACCGTGAGCCACCCCTATATGGACCGTTATTGGGTGACTTGGCGCATGATCCACGGCCAAAAGGTCATCATCTCCCGCAAGCTGCTCAAGCGGATCAGCCTCCCATCCAAAACCAGCATCGGCTTGAGCAGTAGATTAAAAGGAACTTTGGGAAGTTATATCAAAGAGATGAACGCATCATCGGCCATTATGGATGAAATGGAAAAGGCTGGCCCCTCAACGATGAACCTGATCACCCATAGCAAGGCCCATGAGCTTGGCCTTTCGACTCGCTTTGAAAGCCTTGATATTTTTGCAAAGCCAGACATCTGCGCAGGTGCAAGCCCGGCGGAACATTGCGTTTTGATCAAATAAAAAGGCCGAGCGTAAAGCCCGACCTTTGAACGTAAACTGGGTGAAACAGGCTTAAGCAGCCACTGCTTCTTCTTTCTTCTGCACGGGGCCTGAATCCTTGCCCTTGGCTGTCACATCACGATCCACAAATTCAATAACAGCCACAGCCGCATTGTCGCCATGGCGGAAGCCCGCCTTCATGATGCGGATATAACCGCCCTGGCGATCCTTGTAACGCTTGGCCAATACATCAAACAGTTTTTTGGCTTGGGTTTCGTCCTTGATCTGGCTGACCGCTTGGCGGCGCGCATGGAGCGAGCCGTTCTTGCCGAGTGTCACCAGTTTTTCAACGATCGGTCGCAAATCCTTGGCCTTCGGCAAGGTTGTTACAATCTGCTCATGCTTGATCAGGGCAACTGCAAGATTGGCGAACATCGCTTTGCGATGTTCCGACGTGCGGTTCAGCTGACGACCTTTAAAACCATGACGCATAATATTTCTCCTTCATACAGCAACTCTGCCTTGGCAAAATTGCATCTCGATCTGATTAGTAGTGGCTTTCCAATTTCTTGGCCAGCTCATCAATATTTTCAGGTGGCCAGTTCGGCACTTCCATGCCGAGATGCAAGCCCATATGTGCCAGAACTTCCTTGATTTCATTGAGGCTCTTACGGCCGAAGTTCGGCGTGCGGAGCATCTCAGCTTCTGACTTCTGAATGAGATCACCGATGTAAACAATGTTATCGTTCTTGAGGCAATTGGCTGAGCGCACTGAAAGTTCAAGCTCATCCACCTTCTTGAGAAGCGCGGCATTGAACGGCAATTCCTGACGCACTTCTTCGGCCACATGTGCCGTTGGTTCGCTGAAATTGATGAAGACCGAGATTTGATCTTGCAAGATACGCGCGGCATAGGCCAAGGCATCTTCCGGCGAAACCGCACCATTGGTTTCAACCGTCATGACCAGCTTGTCATAATCCAATATCTGACCTTCGCGGGTGTTTTCCACGCGGTATGAAACACGACGCACAGGTGAATAAATCGAGTCAACGGGGATCAAACCAATCGGCGCATCTTCTGCCCGGTTGCGATCCGCGGCCACATAGCCTTTGCCATTGTTGATGGTGAATTCAACACGCAATTCCGCGCCTTGATCCAAAGTGCAAATCACGTGATCAGGGTTAAGAACATTGACATCAGCTGACTGTTGAATGTCGCTGGCTTTCACAATGCCAGGGCCAGTCTTCTTCAGCGTCAAACGCTTCGGGCCTTCGGCATGCATCGCAAAAGCGATTTCCTTGATGTTGAGGATCATATCCGTCACATCTTCGCGCACGCCTGCGATCGATGAGAATTCATGGAGAACGCCATCAATCTGCACCGAGGTAACAGCTGCACCTTGCAGCGATGACAAAAGAATGCGCCGCAAAGCAGTGCCCAGCGTGGTGCCAAAGCCGCGTTCCAAAGGTTCAGCAACAATTGTCGCAACGCGCTTCTTGTCCTTGCCCGATTGAATATCGATCTTGCTGGGGCGGATGAGTTCCTGCCAGTTCTTCTGATTGACTTGCATGTTCATTTTCCCGTTAGCCTCCGGAAGGTCTATGCCTTCCATACTCGGTTAGTCTCAAAACTGCGGAGCCCCGGCCCCGCAACAAACGCAATTGTTAAACGCGGCGACGCTTTGGTGGGCGGCAGCCATTGTGCGGGATCGGCGTAATATCGCGGATCGAAGTCACCTGAAGACCGCCAGCCTGCAAAGCGCGCAAAGCCGATTCGCGGCCCGAACCTGGGCCTGTCACTTCAACTTCAACAGTGCGCATGCCATGTTCGATGGCCGCACGGGCCACCTGTTCACCCGCCAACTGGGCAGCGTAGGGTGTCGATTTGCGTGAGCCTTTGAAACCCATTTTACCAGCCGACGCCCAGACAATCGTATTGCCCTGCACATCAGTGATGGTGATCATGGTGTTGTTGAACGAGGCGTTCACATGAACCATGCCGGAGGAGACGTTCTTGCGCTCTTTTTTACGAGGGCGGGCAGTTTCTTTAGCCATCTGAGGTAATCCTTATTTCTTCTTGCCGGCAATGGCCTTGGCAGGCCCCTTGCGGGTACGAGCGTTGGTGTGTGTGCGTTGGCCACGAACCGGAAGACCCTTGCGGTGACGCAAGCCCCGGTAACAGCCCAGATCGGTCAGGCGCTTGATGTTGACAGCGATTTCGCGGCGAAGATCGCCTTCCACTGTGTAATCGCGGTCAATGATTTCGCGGATGGCCAAAACTTCGGCGTCCGAAAGTTCATTCACACGCTTGGCAGCGGGAATCTTGACTTCGGCGCAGATAACCTTTGAATTCGTCGGGCCAATGCCATTGATATAACGCAAGGCGATTTCGACGCGCTTTGCCGTTGGGATGTTTACGCCTGCAATACGGGCCACTTTTTTCTCCTCATCAAATCAATGGCTTGCACCAGTGATCAAAAATAAAATCAACACCATTCAAAGCACCTTTAAAAGGCACAAGGCTGCGCCCAGAGAGAAGCCCTCCCTTGGCCAGCCAGAGCGTTGGGTTAGAATTGCGCCGTCCTTAGAGGGGAATCAAATGCCCGTCAACCGGAAAGCCCGTATTTTCTAACCCTTTAACCCTTGGCGCGAGGGACCAGCTGAACTCAGCCGGACACTGCGCCCAAAACCGCCTCAACTGCCTTTGTCACCAAGGCAATCTCAGCCATTCCGTCAATCACATGCAAATTGCCTTTTGCGCCATAGTAGGCCACCAAAGGCGCTGTCTGCTTGTTATAAACAGCCAGACGGTCCCGCACCGTCTTTTCGTTATCATCCGGCCGACGGGTAAACGCAGTTCCGCCGCACACGTCGCACACGCCAGCCACCTTCGGCTTGGCATAAATATCATGATAGCCCTGCCCGCATTTGGCGCAGGTGTAACGGCCAACAATGCGCGAAACGAGCGCCTCGTCGTCCACCTTCATTTCAACAACGGCATTGAGCTTCTGCCCGCGTGAGCCGAGCATCATATCCAAAGCTTCGGCCTGGGCCGGAGTCCGCGGAAAACCGTCAAACACAACGCCTTTGATAATATCAGGCTTGGCCATGCGTTCAGCAACAATCCCGACAATCACATCATCAGAGACGAGATCGCCCCGGTCCATGATCGCCTTGGCTTTAACACCTGTCTCTGTGCCTGCAGCAATGGCGGCGCGCAGCATGTCACCCGTTGAGAGCTGTTTCAGCCCATGGCGTTCTTCGAGAATTTTGGCTTGTGTACCCTTGCCCGCACCCGGCGGCCCCAGCAGAATCAGATTGATCATTTCCGATTCCCGCGCAGGGAAGATTTCTTCATCAGCCGCTCATATTGCTGCGACATCAGGTGGCCCTGAATTTGCGACACGGTATCCAGCGTCACACTCACCACAATCATCAAAGACGTGCCGCCGAAATAAAACGGAATGCCGGAATAGCCCACGATCATTTCAGGGATGAGGCAAATCAACACAATATATGCGGCACCGATAACCGTGATGCGGGTGAGAATCCGGTCCAGATAAGAGGCGGTTTGATCGCCGGGCCTGATGCCCAGAATAAAGCCGCCGGACTTCTTCAAATTATCCGCCGTCTCTTTCGGATTGAACATGATCGATGTGTAGAAAAAACAGAAGAACACAATCAATGCCGCATAGAGGAAAAGGAACAGGGGTTTGCCATGGCCTAAAAGCGCCGTGATTTGATTGAGCCAATCAGGCCCTTTGCCCGCCGAGAAATTGGCGACCGTCAGTGGCAGCAGCAATAAGGATGATGCGAAGATTGGCGGAATGACGCCAGACGTATTGAGCTTCAAAGGCAGATGCGAGCTTTCGCCCTGGGTGACCTTCATGCCGATTTGGCGCTTGGGATATTGAATGAGCAGGCGGCGCTGCGCCCGTTCAAAGAACACAATAAAGGCCACAATCGCAATCGCCAACACCAGAATGCCCATGATGACAAAGGGTGACATGAGGCCTTTGCGGCCCATTTCCAACAGCGCTGCCACACCATTGGGCAAATTGGCAACGATGCCGGAGAAGATGATGAGAGAGGTGCCATTGCCGATGCCGCGCGCCGTGATCTGCTCACCCAGCCACATCAGAAACACCGTGCCACCTGTCAATGTGATGACAGTTGAGGCAACAAAGAATGGGCCCGGATTGAGCACAAGCCCCCCTCGCCCCATCAGGCCAATGGCGATGCCATAAGCCTGCATGGCCGCCAGAAAAACCGTACCATAGCGGGTATATTGATTGATCTTCTTGCGGCCAGAGTCGCCCTCTTTTTTCAAGGCTTCAAGCTGTGGCGAAACCGTTGTCATCAACTGCATGATGATCGAGGCTGAAATATAGGGCATGATATTGAGGGCGAAAATGGCCATGCGACCAAGCGCGCCGCCTGCCAAACCATTCATCCAACCCAGAATGCCCGAGGCGTTCTGATTGGTGAATTGCGCAATGGCGGCCGTATCAATGCCAGGAATGGGGATATATGAGCCGAGGCGGTAAACCAGAAGCGCGCCCAGGGTGAACCACAGGCGCTTTTTCAAATCTTCCGAATTGGCCAGCGAACTAAAATTGATATTGGCCGCAAGTTGTTCAGCTGCTGATGCCATTGTTATTCCCCATCATCCGTCAAAACTCCCATATAGGAAGGCTTGCCGGTTTCATCAACCTTAGAACGTCTTGGCAGGCTCCGGCGCGGGGCGCAGAACCTTGACACTGCCGCCGGCCTTTTCAACCGCAGCAATGGCACCCTTGGACGCATAGAACACTTCAAACTTGAGCGCAGCCTTGAGCGGCGCATTGCCGATCAAACGCACACCCTTGGCGAGCTTGGTGATGACACCTGAAGCCATCAAGCTTTCAGCCGTCACTGGTGATTTCGCATCAATCTTCTTGGCTTCAACAGCCGTGGCAATACGGGCCAATGAAACTTCGTTATACTCAACCGCATTTGGCTTGTTGAAGCCGCGCTTTGGCAAGCGGCGATAAATCGGCATTTGGCCGCCTTCAAAGCCCGCCTTGGCGCCGCCTTTACGCGCGGTTTGACCCTTGCCACCGCGACCTGCGGTTTTGCCAAGACCTGAACCAATGCCGCGGCCCACGCGCTTTTTAACGTGACGGGCACCGGGATTATCAGCGATTTGATTGAGTTTCATGGAAAGAAATCCTTATTCAACAACGCGCACGAGATGCGCGACCTTGGCGATCATGCCGCGCACCGCTGGCGTATCTTCCAAAACAGATTGCTTGCGAATGCGGTTGAGACCGAGCCCAACCAGCGTTGCCTGCTGATCAGCGGGCTTGCGGTTCGGGCTGGCGATCTGTTCCAGCTTGACGGTTTTTGCTTGTGCCTTGGCCATGTTCAGTCCTTAGTCTGCCACAACTTCGGCAGTGCGGTTCTTCAAGATCTCGCTCACCTTCTTGCCGCGACGTGCGGCCACAGAACGCGGCGAAACCTGTTTCTTCAATGCATCAAACGTGGCGCGAACCATGTTATATGGGTTTGATGAACCGGTTGACTTGGCCACTACGTCTGCCATGCCCACAGATTCAAACACAGCGCGCATCGGGCCGCCGGCAATAACGCCTGTACCCGCAGGTGCTGTGCGCAACACAACTTTGCCAGCACCCCAGCGACCATGAACGTCATGATGCAAAGTGCGGCCTTCGCGCAATGGAACGCGGATCAAAGCGCGCTTGGCACCTTCTGTGGCTTTGCGCACAGCTTCAGGCACTTCGCGTGCCTTGCCATGGCCAAAGCCAACGCGACCCTTTTGATCGCCGACAATAACCAGTGCCGCAAAACCGAAGCGCTTACCGCCCTTCACCACTTTTGCGACGCGGTTGATGTGAACCAGCTTGTCGATGAATTCGCTGTCGCGCTCTTCACCGCCCCTGTCTTTGCGTTCACCGCGTTCGGAACGTTCTTTAGCCATGCTAGAACTCGCCTTCCAATTAGAATTTCAAACCGGCTTCGCGGGCTGCATCCGCTAAAGCCTTGACGCGGCCATGATAGATATAGCCGCCACGGTCAAACACCACTTCTTTTACGCCAGCCTTGGCCGCGCGTTCAGCAACAAGTTTGCCGATCGCGGTTGCGGCGGCCTTGTCGGCCCCGGTCTTCTTGGCCGCGATGAAGCCTTCTTCCAAGGTGGAAGCCATGGCCAGCGTGTGGCCTTTCACATCATCGATCACTTGCGCATAGATGTTCTTCGACGAACGGAACACCGAAAGGCGTGGCCGTCCATTTTCCCGCTTCGCGAGAGTTTTGCGAACCCGAACCTTGCGCAGGCCCATAGCACTCTTTGTATTTGCCATTTTGCTGCTCCGTTATTTCTTCTTGCCTTCCTTGCGGAAGATCTTTTCATCGGAATACTTGACGCCCTTGCCCTTGTAGGGTTCGGGGCCACGGTATTCGCGGATTTCGGCTGCCACCTGGCCAACCCGTTGCTTGTCGATGCCCGAGATCACGATTTCCGTGGGCTTTGGCACCTTGATTTCAATGCCCGCAGGTACGGGATAGTTCACATCATGGCTATAGCCAAGATTGAGCTGCAAAACCTTGCCGTTCAACGCGGCGCGGTAACCCACGCCGTTGATTTCAAGATTACGTTGGAAACCAACTGTAACACCCTTGACCATGTTGGCCACGAGTGTGCGTGACATGCCCCAAGACGAGCGCGCCAATTTGGATTGGTTGATGGGATCAACTTTGACCGAACCTTCTTCCATCTTCACGAGCACTTGCTCATTCAGAATGGTTTTGAGTTCGCCCTTCGGGCCCTTCACGGAAACGCTTTGGCCATTGACGGTGGCGGTAACGCCAGCCGGAACAGCAACAGATTTTTTGCCAATACGAGACATCGCTTACCTCAGAATACCGTGCACAGCACTTCGCCGCCGACGTTCTGGGCGCGAGCATCTTGATCTGACATAACACCTTTAGGCGTCGACAGGATCGAAATGCCAAGGCCGTTGAACACGGAAGGCAGAGTGTCAACCGACGCATAAACGCGGCGGCCAGGTTTCGACACACGGTTCAATTGCTTGATCACCGGTGTGCCATCAAAATACTTCAATTCAACCTCGAGCTCGCTCTTGCCATCTTTTTCGACCGTCGCGAAACCACGAATGTAGCCTTCTTTATGCAAAACTTCGAGCACGCGCTCGCGCAGCTTTGAAGGCGGAATGGAGACCTTGGACTTCGAACGCTCCTGCGCGTTGCGAATTCGGGCCAGCATATCGCTGATTGGATCATTCACCATAGCCTGCCCTCCTTACCAGCTGGACTTGACCATGCCAGGGATCAAACCCTGGTTGGCCATATCACGCAATGCGATGCGCGACAGTTTGACTTTGCGATAGAAAGACCGCGGACGGCCGGTCAATTCGCAACGGTTGCGAATACGAACCTTGGCCGAGTTGCGCGGCATTTCGGCCAGCTTCAAGGCAGCTGCGAAACGCTCTTCCATCGGCGTATCCTTCTTCATGACGATCGCCTTCAACTTGGCGCGCTTAGGCCCCATGGTCTTGGCCATCTTGCGACGCTTTTCGTTGCGGTTGACTGAACTGGTCTTTGCCATATCTGATCCTTTTCTTACGCAGCTTGCTTTTTGGGCTGTGTGCTGCGGCGGAAGGGGAAATTGAATGCATCAAGAAGGGCCTTCGCCTCTTCATCAGTCTTGGCCGTGGTGCACACCACAACGTCAAGGCCCCAAATGCGGTCAATCTTGTCGTAATCGATTTCTGGGAAAATCAGGTGTTCTTTGACGCCCATGGCAAAGTTGCCGTGGCCGTCAAACGAACGATCTGTCAGCCCGCGAAAGTCGCGTACCCGTGGCAAGGCCACGGTGACGAAACGATCAATGAATTCATACATGCGTGTCTTGCGCAAAGTCACCTTGGCACCAATGGCCAGATTTTCGCGAATTTTGAATTGCGCGATGGCTTTGCGCGACTTGGTGATGACAACCTTCTGCCCGGCGATCTTCTGGAGTTCACCAGCAGCAACGTTGACCAGCTTGGAATCCTGTGTCGCTTCGCCCACACCCATGTTGAGAACAACCTTGGTGATGCGCGGCACTTGCATGACGTTCTTATAGCCGAATTGCTCAATCATCTTCGGGCGGATGACGTCGATATATTCTTTTTGCAGGCGTGCCACATAGCCTTTGGGCAGGCCAGCATTGGCGTCAGCCACGAGCGCACTCGGGTCCGACTCGCCTTTTTTGACCTTAGGGGCTTTGGCTGCCACTGGCGCCTTTGCCTTTTTCTCTTCGTCAGCCATTGATCACTTCTCCACTGCGCTTGGCAATACGGACCTTTTTGCCGCCGTCAAGCGTCTTAAATCCAACGCGGGTGGGCTTGCCATCTTTCGGATCGCGCAGCGCCAAATTTGAAATTTGAATAGGCATCGTCTTGTTGATGATGCCGCCTTCGGTCGTACCCTGGGTTTTGGTATGACGCTTGGCAATGTTCACGCCCGATACAATGGCGCGGTTTTCTGCCGTGATGATTTCCAAAACATCACCCTGCTTGCCCTTGTCCTTGCCAGCAATGACGATGACCTTATCACCTTTTTTAATCTTGGCCGCCATTACAGCACCTCCGGCGCGAGAGAGATAATCTTCATTTGGTTCTTGCCGCGAAGTTCACGGGGCACCGGTCCAAAAATACGTGTACCCACAGGTTCGCCTTGGGCGTTGATCAAGACCGCAGCGTTGCGGTCAAAGCGGATGGCCGAACCATCAGCGCGGCGAATGTCTTTCGACACGCGCACCACGATGGCTTTCATCACGGCGCCCTTTTTCACGCGACCGCGTGGAATGGCTTCCTTAACTGAAACGACGATCACATCACCGATTGTTGCATAGCGACGCTTCGAGCCGCCCAGCACCTTGATGCACTGAACGCGGCGCGCACCAGAGTTGTCGGCAACTTCGAGATTGGTTTCTTGTTGGATCATGGTCTTGCCTTTTCATATGGCCTTGGGAGGCCCATGTCCTTCTATGCTTTTGACGCGTCAACTTTAGCAATCAGCGCCCAGCGCTTCAGCTTCGATGACGGACGGGTTTCTTGAATACGCACGATTTCGCCAATCTTGGCTTCGTTCTTTTCATCATGCGCGTGATACTTTTTGGAAAGTCGCACGGTCTTTTTAAACACGGGGTGCAGAAGCCGACGTTCCACCTTCACGACAATGGTCTTGTCATTCTTGTCAGAGGTCACGACACCTTGCAAAATGCGTTTCGGCATATCTAACTCCTACTTCGCTGGTGTCTTGAGAGATGCCGTTTCGGCCGTCTTGAGACGGGCGATATCACGGCGGATCTGGCGGATGCGCGAGCTGTTTTCCGTTTGGCCCGAGGCACGTTGGAAGCGCAGGTTGAGCTGCTCCTTCCTGAGCTTCAGGATTTCGTCTTTCATTTGGTCCTTCGAGAGGCCACGAATATCAGTCATTTTCATGTGGTGCCCTCTCTCTTATTCGCCCAGACGCGCAACAAAACGCGTCTTGATCGGTAACTTGGCAGCAGCGAGCAACAGCGAATGTTCCGCAATGGCGCGAGGAATCCCGTCCACTTCAAACAACACACGGCCTGGCTTTACACGTGCCGCCCAATATTCAGTTGAACCCTTGCCGGAACCCATACGCACTTCGGCTGGCTTCTTGGACACAGGAACGTCTGGGAACACACGGATCCAGATGCGGCCAGCGCGCTTCATGCCACGCGCCAATGCGCGACGTGCTGCTTCGATCTGACGTGCCGTCAAACGATCCGGCTCCAGGGCTTTCAATCCAAAGGCGCCAAAGTCCAGCGTATTACAGCTGGTCGATTTGCCATGGATACGGCCCTTGTGGGCCTTGCGATATTTTGTCTTTTTAGGTTGCAGCATGTTCTATTCTTTCAAACTCAGGCCGCAGCCGGTTCACGGCGCGGGGGCCGCTGCTGATGACCGTGGCTATCGCCACCTTCATTCGCCAGACGGTCCTGTGCCATCGGATCATGCTCAAGGATTTCGCCCTTGAAGATCCAAACCTTGACGCCATTGGTGCCATAAGCTGTGTGGCCAGTGGCCACACCGTAATCAATATTGGCGCGTAGCGTATGCAAAGGCACACGACCTTCGCGGTACCATTCAACACGGGCAATTTCTGCACCACCAAGACGGCCTGAGCAGGTGATCTTGATGCCTTCAGCGCCAAGGCGCTGGGCTGATTGCACCGCGCGCTTCATCGCACGGCGGAAAGCCACGCGGCGTTCAAGCTGTTGGGCAATGTTGTCAGCCACCAGTGTTGCATCGACTTCGGGCTTGCGCACTTCAACAATATTGAGATGCACTTCCGAAGCCGTCATCGTACCGACCATCTTTTTCAATTTTTCAATGTCGGCACCTTTTTTGCCGATCACCACGCCAGGGCGCGCTGAGTAAATCGTAACCCGGCACTTCTTGTGCGGGCGTTCAATGACCACGCGCGAGACACCAGCTTGCTTCAGCTCCTTGGTGAGATAAGCGCGGATCTTAACATCTTCATGCAACAGTCTGCCAAAATCGCGGCTATTGGCAAACCAGCGTGAATCCCACGTGCGGTTGATGCCGAGGCGAAAACCGATTGGATTGATCTTCTGACCCATTATGCGGCCTCTTTCGGTTGACGAAGAATAATCGTCAGTTCACTAAAAAACTTTGCCAAGTGACCCACGCGACCGCGCGAGTCTGGCGACCAGCGCTTCATCACCAGGTTCTTGCCAACCCAAGCTTCGGCCACAACCAAAGCGTTGATGTCGAGCGAGTGATTGTTCTCAGCATTGGCAATTGCACTTTCCAAGGTCTTCTTGACATCCTTGGCAATGCGACGCCTTGAGAAGGTGAGATGCGCCAAAGCCTTCGACACTTTCATGCCGCGGATTTCGGTGGCAACTTCGTTCAGCTTGCGTGGAGAAATGCGGATCGAGCGCGTAATCGCCTTGGCCTCATTGTCCTTTAGTGCGCGTTTGGTTTTTTCTTTGCTCATGATTATTTCGCCGCA
>JAYWAB010000074.1:0-18255 GCA_043782835.1 Aestuariivirga sp. | reverse complement strand
GCATGAGGGGGAATTTTCACGTCTTTTCAGTTCACTAGTTCCTCACTCTGATAATAAGGTTGATCGCGCCCGAGCGGCGGCGCGGCTGAGCGGTGCGGTCGTGTTGCTCAAGGGGCCTGATACCGTGTTTGCCGCGCCGGATGGCCGGGCCGTGGTCAATACCAACGCACCTGCCAAACTCGCCACGGCAGGTTCGGGCGATGTCTTGGCTGGGATCATTACGGGGCTTCTGGCGCAAGGTGTGGCTGCATTCGATGCGGCCTGCGCCGGTGCTTGGCTGCATGGTGAGGCTGCCAACAAGGTGCAGCGCCGGACGCTGATGGCCGAAGATTTGATTGATCACATCGGCTAGCGCGCTGCCCAGAGCAAGCCGCGCTCGACAATCGTTTTCATCTGGGTCACAGCGAATTCATCTGCTGTGTGGCCGAGTGCGGAATAAAATACACGGGCTTTGCCGTAGCGTTTTTTCCAGATGACGGGCATCACCACGCCTTTGATGAATTCGCAATGTGTGCCGTCAAATGTTGTGGTGGCGAGGATTTCAACAGCGGGATCGTAATGCATGTAATATTGTTCGGACGTGTAATTGAAATCGTCAATACCGTGGGTGATCGGGTCATCTAACTTTGTGATGTTGACGCGGTAATCAATAATGTTGCCGGGGTGGGACACCCATTGGCCGCCGGTCATGAATTGATATTCAGTTTCATTGCGGAAGGCATCACACATCAGGCCGTGAAATCCACCGAGACCCACGCCGCCGCGCACCGCGTCACATAGTGCTGCCACTTCTTCTTTCTCAATCGTGGCCATGGTGATCATCGGAACGATGAGATTGTAGTTCTCGAGGCCCGGTTCGCTGAGCACAGCAGTGCCTTGAACCATGCGCACATCAAAGCCATTGCGCTCCAACATTTCGCGCACGATATTTCCGGAGCGTTCAGGCGTGTGGCCTTCCCAACCGCCCCAGAAAATCAGGGCTTGCTTCTTTTCGCTTATGCTCATGTCAATGGGTGCGCCTTGGTTTCAACTTGTAAAGCTTTTGCGCTTTGTCGAAGCCGTTGAAATAATCGCCCACTTGCGGGTGGCGCACGGGTTCGGCACTGTCATCCACCAGCAGGTTCTGCTCAGAGACATAGGCAACATATTCCGTATCATCATTCTCGGCCAGCAGATGATAAAACGGCTGGTCGCGGCTGGGGCGCACTTCGGCGGGGATCGAATTCCACCATTCCTCAGTATTGCTGAACACGGGATCAACATCAAAAATCACACCGCGAAAGGCAAACATGCGGTGGCGGACGATTTGTCCGATCTGGAATTTGGCGGCGTTGCGGATGTTCATCAGCTAAAAATGCCAAGAAGTGATGTGTAATGCAAGTGATTCAGCCGCGCATGGCAAAGGGCAGGGTTGAGGCCGTTCCCAAACCTTGGCGCAGGGCGAGAGTTCGCAATGCAGGGATCTTTGCTACGGCGGCGAGGCTTGCGGCGCGCGCGAGATGCATTGCCGGAAATTCTGAAAGAAGGCTGTCATTCAGCAGGCCTGTCACCTGCAAGCGCGGGGCGATGTCAGTGCGGCGCAGCTTGTCATATTCAGCGCAGAGTGCGGCATCGCCGGGGTCGGCCGCCCCGACGATGAGATCAGCTGCGGTGGCTACATCACGCAGCGATAAGTTCAAGCCTTGTGCGCCGATGGGCGGCAGTGCGTGGGCCGCTTCGCCCACCAGAAAGCAGCGCGATTTGGCCAGCGCCGTGGCGCTCTGCAATTGCATGGCGAAAGTTTTTCGTGCTGTGAGATTGGAAACTTTGCCCAATGTCCCATGGTTTTCCAGTTGGATTTCGGTGCAGAGCTCACGCTCGGTAAGTTGCGACAAAGCGGTGATGCGCGCAGGCTTGGCCATCCACACCAGTGATGAGCGCTTGCCGGGCAAGGGCACCGTGGTGAAGGGGCCATCTTGCTTGTGCCACTCTGTCGAGGTGAATTCATGGCTGACGGTGTGGTCAAACGTTGTGACCAGAGCGGATTGGTCAAACTTCCTGGTCTCTGTGGCAAAGCCTAAGGCTTGGCGTAAGGGTGAGGCCGCGCCATCTGCGGCCAACAGAAGTTTTGCGCTATAGTTTTGACCATCATCAGTTTCGACCAGAATTTCATTTTCACTTGCAGTGGCAGATTTAGCTTTTGCGGTGATGAAGGTCACACCCAAAGCTATGGCGCGTTGGTGGAGTGCTGGGATGAGGAGGGACAAAGGTACATTCCAGCCAAATTCCTCAAGGCCTAATTCTTGCGCGGCAAATTCGATTGCTGGTGCTGCTATCAGCTTTCCGGTGTCGTCGATCATGTGCAGGCGTTTCAGCGGCGCACAGTGCGCTGAAATCGCGCCCGGCCAGATGCTCAGATATTTGAGCAGCTGCATGGCGGGCTGCATTAAAGCCGTAGTGCGTGGGTCTGGCGCTGTCTGTGCGGGGGCGATGAGGGAGACTTTCACGCCTTCTTGCGCCAAGAGGGCCGCTGCCGCCAAGCCAGCGGGACCAGCACCTGAGATGATGACAGGAAAATCCACCATCAGGTTCTGGGTTCCGTGTGTTTCATGCTTTCGCGGATTGCGAAGGTTTCGGCAAATGCCGCAAGTTGTGGGCGACCCTGCCGCCAATCGGGGCTGAGGCCTCGAATGTCGATATAGGCCAGAACAGCTGCTGTGGCGATGGCGCCCAGGTTCACTTCACCCAAAAGCTCATGCCAATTTGTTTCCATTTCATTCATGCAGGCTTTGATGCGGGCTTGTTGGCGCGCGGCATAGTCCGGCCAATGGTTGGCAGCGGGCCGTGTTGCTGTTTCATAACGCAGAGATACGGCCGCATCGCCCAAGCCCTGGGCCAGCGCCTGCAACGTCAACACGCGGAAATGTTTGTTGCCTTCATCGGGCAGCAACGACTTATTGCCCGCGACGTGACAGAAATACTCCATGATCACCCGGCTGTCATAAAGTGCGTGGCCGTGATCGGTTTCAAGGATTGGAACTTTGCCGATGGGTGAAAGCTTTTCCAACGCGGCGTTGACTTCATGGGGCTTCAAAACCGCACTGACCAGTTGCACGCGTAAAGCCAAACCGGCTTCAAGCGCTGTCACCATCGACATGCGCACGAAGGGGGAGAGAAGATCACCATAAAGTTTCATGGGTTAGCCTTCAATTTTTGGGTGCGGTTGAAATGAGACCGGGATTGAAGGTCATCGACGGGTCTCTGTCAAAGAAAAAAGCGGGACGTAGTGTCACCTCATGCCAGAAGGTTGGCAGGATGGGGAAATCTTCCGGGCGTGGCGCATGGCGAAAACCCATTGTGTACCAGAGAACAAGATCTTCATTATTAATCGAACGCTTTTGCGCCACAAAAGCGGGCAAGCCTTCATCCTTTGTCGAAAGATTTGGGTAAAGCCCCGCGGACCAATCTTCGCCCTCGGCATAATGTGTGGCCCAGAGAGAATAGGTGGTGAAGCCCGCGCGGTGTTGCGGTGGGTCAGCGGCATCCAAAGCTGATGTCGCTTGGTGATGGGTTTCCAACCAATAACTGGGGTTATAGCCAAGGCCGGTTTTTTCATCGGGGTTGATCACCCGCCAAGCCTCGCCCGCACTCATATGGTTTTCGGCAATCGGGCCTTCTGCCGCATAGCGATCGGTTTTCAAGGTCCAGAGCGATGTTCGCGTTTTTGGATCGGCGATTTTGCTGGGCACAACAGTGTCACGCACCAAGGCGTTCTTGGGGCCATCGACATCGAGATCTAAACGGAAGGAAAAATAATGATCATGATTGGGGGCCATCGTATAGGGCGCAATTAAAGTGCCATAGCGGCTGGCCTCCTCAGCACCTTGATCTGTCATGGTTTTTGCTGTGATGGTTTTGATCGCATCAAAGCCCGTGGCCCCAACACGTAAAGTGATATTGCCTTGCGGTGTGAAAACATAATCCACCACGTAGTCATAGTTGCCGAGGGTGGGGATGTGGCGGATCACCATTTCGCTTTGGGCGATGCCTGTCACTTGCTTCGCGCCGGGAGAATAATGCCGCCATGCCGGGTCTCCGGTGGCGCGTTCGAAGATGCAGAGGGCCTTGGGGCGCGTATAGGTTCCGCCCACGTCATTGGGGAAGGTGAGGTCGATGAAGTAAGACGCTTCGGGGCAATCGACGCCGGGCTTCAAAGTCGAGATCATATAGCCCAGACCAAACTCACCGGCATCCATAAACGTGCGATAAGACCAGGTGGGATCTGGGTCCATATAGGGCACAAACATTTCGGCGATGTTCATTTGGTAAGCAATGTCGCGGGTCTTGGCGCTATCGGCAAAGCGAATGAGATTGAGGATCACGCCGGCGCGCTTGTCGGGCCTCACATGCATCGACCAATCGGCCCATTTCACTTCAAGGTTGCCGGAGAGTTGAATGTTGCTGCCCTGCGGGGCCATGATGGCCACGGGCTTCATTATGGGACCGGGCTGGGGCAGGGTCATGCCATAGCCTTGCGGCATCGGGGGCATGGGCACGGGTTCGCGGTCCACAACATCCAGCACTTGGCCAGAGTCAGAATCAACAATGCCCATCAGGCCTTCGATCGGCCGGGCCGCTTGCGGGCTTGCGGCTTCCAATGCGGTGAAGCATGGAATCTTTAAAATGCGTTTTGCCTCCAAGCCGTCGCCCGGAAAAGTGCCTGCTGAATTTGGCGTGCAGAAAACGTTTTTGACTGAAAGATTGCGTTTGCTGATGGCGGCGCTGAAGCGCTTGTCGGCCATGAAGGCATCGCGCGCTTTGATCCATTCATAATCCATGATTGAAGGCTGTGCGCCGGGCTTTGGGGTAAATGTCACGACCTTATCGGCGCTGAGATCAACGACGGCTTCTGCCGTGACGAGACCCTTGCGTAAAATTACAAAAGCCGCCCGGGTGAAAGGCGTTCCCGGTTTCCAGCCGCGCATTGCCTCTTTGGTGGCGGGTTTTAAGGTGATGGCGGGATAGACGGTGTCTTGATCGGCATCGCCCGCGTCCTTCAGCAGTTTGACGGTTTGGGCGATTTCATCGGCGGTGAGTGCGTCCAGCGGGTGGACGGGGACTTGTGTTGATTGCGCTTGCAGCAGGGGAGCACCGACGCAATAGGCCATAATCGTCAGTAGGCAGATCAAAATGCGGCTGTTCATGCGGCCATGCTAAATGAGTCGCCTATTTGGCGCTATGTATGCAGTGGCACACCCCGTTTTCCGGCCAAGTCTTGAATAAATTGCCACGCCACGCGGCCTGAGCGGGCACCGCGTGTCACCGACCATTCATTGGCTGCGTGTTCCAGTTCATTCGACTTGAGCTTCAGGCCAAAGTGCTTGGCATAGGCATGTACCATGGCGAAATAATCTTCCTGCGAACAATGGTGAAAGCCAAGCCAGAGCCCGAACCTGTCGGACAGCGAAACTTTCTCTTGCACCGCTTCGGATGGCGAGATGGCGGTCGAGCGTTCATTCTCAATCATATCGCGCGGCAAAAGGTGGCGACGGTTTGATGTGGCATAGAAGATCACATTGTCGGGTCGGCCCTCGAGGCCGCCATCAAGTGCGGCTTTCAGGGATTTATAACTTGTGTCATCGGCATCAAATGAAAGGTCGTCACAGAATACAATGAAGCGGAATTTTGGGGCTTTGCGCAATTGAGCCATCAGCTGCGGCAAAGTTGAAATATCTTCGCGGTGGATTTCCACCACTTTGAGCGCTTTGGCTTCGCGAGCCACATTGGCATGGGCGGCTTTGACCAGTGAGGATTTGCCCATGCCGCGCGCGCCCCAGAGCAAGGCATTGTGGGCAGGCAAGCCTTTGGCAAAACGCCGCGTATTCTCCAGCAGAGTCGCTTTGGGTTGATCTACGCCTTTGAGCAAATCAATATCGACACGGTTGACTTTGGCCACGGGGCTGAGGCCCGCCAAAGGCCCGTTCCACACGAAAGCTTCGGCCTTGGCAAAGGCGGGGGCTGGCACAGCGGCGGGGGCCAACCGGGCCAAAGCCTCGGCAATTGCTTGTAACTGGGCCAATTCTTTCGTTTTAGACATTCCGGAAAAACCTGAAGCGAATGGTTGCAATGGCCTAATCCATCGCTATATTCCGCGCAAGTTTTGATTGGGCAGCGCGACCTCGCGGGCCATCGGGAGATTTAATGTTTATTACCCAAGCTTTTGCACAGGCCGCCACTGGTCCGGGCCCCATTGATCTTTTCGGCATGATTGCACCGATGCTCGGTGTTGTGGTTGTGTTTTATTTTTTTATGATCCGCCCACAACAGCAAAAGCAGAAAGAGCATCAATCGCTTTTGTCGAAAGTTGCGCGCGGCGATACGGTTGTCACCCACGGCGGCCTCATCGGCAAAGTGGTGAAAGTTGTCGATGACAATGAGTTGCTCGTTGAAGTGGGCGATAAAGTGCAGGTGCGGGTGTTGCGACAGGGCCTTTCTGATGTGCGCGCCAAGGGTGAGCCCTTGAAGGCTTCCGACAAGAAAGCCTGACCTCATGTTTCATTATTCCCGCTGGAAGATCCTCAGCATTCTGGGCGCAGTTCTGATTGGCCTGTTTCTTGCTGTTCCCAATATCCTGCCGTTGCACACACAGGAAGTGTGGAAAAACAAGCTTGGCCTGCATCCGATGACGCTTGGACTTGATTTGCAGGGCGGCTCCAACATCCTGATGAAAGTTGACAGCAAGGATTTTACCGAAAAAGTTCAGCAGCAGTTGCTGGGCGATATTCGCGCCAAGCTGCGCGAAGGCAAAATCCTGTTCAGTGGACTGGGCAAGGCCGAAAATGGTGTTACGGTCTCCATCACCAAGCCCGAGGATTTAGATAAGGCCAAGACGGGTCTGAATGCTTTGCTTCAGCCCTTGGATTCGGGCATTTTGTCCGTCGGCACAACAGTCAATCTGTTTGCGCTGAACCAAAATGGCCAGCAATTTTCCTTTGTGATCGAAGCGCGGGGCCTTGACGCCAAAATGGCCAGTGCTTTGAAACAGGCGATTCACGTTCTCGAATTGCGCCTCAATGGTTTGGGCACAACGGAGTCTTCAATTCAACAGCAGGGCAAGGACCGAATTTCCATTCAGATTCCTGGTTTGCAAGACCCTGAACGCGTGAAGACGTTGCTCGGATCCACCGCGAAACTGACATTCCAATTGGTTTGTGCAGAACAGCCCGCCGCTGCCGGAGCCTTGCCGCCACCAGATTGCGCGGCCTACCCACGTAAAGAAGACGTGGCATCGCTCTTGGCCACAAAAAAGAAGACGGATCCAAAAGTTGAATCACTGACGGATGCTGAAATTAAATCATTGCCGCAGCTTTGGGTCCAGACGGCGGGCATGGCCACCGTTGACGGCGCGGATTTGACCGATGCACAGGCCAGTTTTGACCAGAACAACTCGCCTGTGGTGAGTTTCAAATTCAATCAGAAAGGTGCTGTGCGGTTCGGCACGTTGACGGCCAATAATGTTGGCAAACCTTTCGCCATCCTGCTCGACGGCGTGGTGCAAAGCGACCCGAATATCAATGAACCCATTCTCGGCGGCTCAGGGCAAATCTCCGGGCGCTTCTCGGTGGACGAAACCAATAACCTTGCGATTACGTTGAAGTCAGGCGCCTTGCCCGCAAAACTGGCGATCGAGGAAGAAGCCACCGTCGGTCCAAGCTTGGGTGCTGACTCGATCAAGGCCGGGCTTTATGCATCTATCGCCGGATTAATTTTCGTGATGCTGTTTATTCTTTTGCCCTACGGCTTCTTTGGCATCATCGCAGATTTTGCCCTGGTGATTAACTTGATCATGCTGGTGGGTGTGATGTCGCTCTTCGGCTTTACACTCACGCTGCCGGGCATTGCGGGCATTGTGCTCACGCTGGGCATGGCGGTTGACTCAAATGTGCTGATCTATGAGCGCATTCGTGAAGAATGGCGTCATGGCAAAACACCAATCTCGGCGATTGAAACGGGCTTTAAGGCCGCGCTCAACACGGTGACCGACGCCAACGTCACCACACTGATTGTGGCCTTCATTCTTTTCGGCATGGGCACCGGGCCGGTGCGCGGCTTTGCCATTACATTGGGTGTCGGCATTCTCACCACCATGTTTACTGCCTTTGCACTTACACGCCTGATCGTTGCCACTTGGGTGAAACGCTATCGGCCCAAGGAGATTAACCTCTGATGCGTTGGAAACCTGTTCGCCTTATTCCGGATGATACGAAATACCCCTTTATGCGCCTATCGCGCTTTGGCTTTTTCGTGTCGGGCATTCTCTGCGCGCTCTCGATTGCTTTGTTTGTGGTCAAAGGCCTTAACTACGGCATTGACTTTAAAGGTGGCACCGAAATGCAGATGCGTTCGCAGCAGACTGTGCATCTCGATGCGCTGCGCACGACGCTGAATAATATCGGCGTGGGCAAGGTGGACTTGCAGCAGATGGGCACGGGCAACGACGTTTTGATCAAGGTGGCTTCACAAGCGGGCGACCAGGATGGCCAGCTGACGCAGAAGAAAGTTTTGGAGGCTTTGGGCCCGGGATTTGAAAAGCGTTCGGCCAACTCAGTGGGCGGCACGGTGTCGTCTGAATATACACAGAACGCCACAGGCGCTGTCATGCTGTCGATTTTGTTTGTGTTGTTTTACTTATGGGTTCGGTTTGAATGGCAGTTTGCTGTGGGTGCCGTGCTGTCGCTTTTGCATGATACAACACTGTCGATCGGGCTGTTCAGTTTGATCGGTCTTGAATTCAATCTTTCGATTGTGGCCGCGATTTTGACGATTATTGGTTATTCCCTCAACGACACCGTGGTGGTGTTTGACCGTATCCGCGAATTCCTGCGGCGCTATAAATTAATGGGCTTGGCTGACCTGATCGATTTCTCGATCAACTCGGTTTTGCCGCGTACGATCCTGACCTCGCTTGCGACTTTAATGGCCTTGCTGGCGCTTTATCTTTTTGGTGGCGACGTTATTCACGGCTTTTCCTTTGCGATGATCTGGGGCGTTGTGGTGGGCACCTATTCGTCGATTTTCATTGCGTCGCCCGTTCTCATTTTGCTGGGCACCAAGCGTGAAGTTTCGGCCAGTGATGCCAAGCGCGTGAAGCGGGGCGGATGAAGTTCCTGCCCGAGCGCCGCCCGATCGCTTCCTTTGGCGATGGTGGTTTTCGCTTTGGCGATCATTCGCACAAAGGCCATTTGTTGGTTCTGCCGACGGGTATGCGGGCGTGGGATGGCAAGGATTTTTCTGTCGTCTTTGCAGCCAGTGACGAAATTGATTTCTTTTTGCTGGGCACAGGCGTTTCCTTCAAGCAGCTTGAGGCCGGTGCTGCGGCACGGTTTATGAAACTCGGAATCAGTGCGGATGCAATGACGACATCTGCCGCCGTTCATACCTATAATCTGATGCTGGGAGACCAGCGCCGGATTGCTGCGGCTTTTCTTATGGTGCCGTGATGGACGAGATTCAGGCGCTGGTTCGGCAATATGATCCAGATCGTTATCTTGCCAGCCTGTTTGCGCCGACCGAAAAACGACCACATCTTTTAGCCCTCTATGCGTTCAGCGTTGAAGTCAGCCGCATTGCGGGCCAAGTGAGTGAGCCGCATTTGGCAGAGATCAGATTGCAATGGTGGCTTGATACGATTGATGGGATTTATCATGGTGACGCACAAGCCCATCCCGTGGCCAAGGCTTTGGGTCTTGCGATCAAAGTGGGCGATATTCCCAGACATGCCGTGATCAACCTCGCTAAGGCGCATCAGTTTGATTTCTATTCCGACCCCATGCCCAGTCTTTTTGATCTTGAAGCCTATTTGGGGGAAACGGCCTCGGCTTTGATCCAAATGGCGGCGATGATTTTGAACCGTGATGTGGCGCTGGAGTGTGCAGAAGCTGCCGGGCTTGCCGGGGTTGGCTATGGCATCGGGCGTATATTGAACGATCTGCCAAGGGCGCAGCGGTTGAAGCAGTGTTTTCTGCCCCAGGATATGTTGGCCCAGCGGCAGGTGCAGGTAGACGCGCTGGGCGCACCGGAGAATGACGCTGGCCTTGCGGTGGTTTTGGGCGAGCTCCGGGCCAAAGCGCAGGATCGCTTGGACCAAATGAAGCGTGTGCGCTGGACGATCAAGCCCGAAGTTGCGCCGGCTTTTTTGCATGTGACGCTGGCTGAGGCCTATCTCCGCAAGGCCCATCAGCGCGGGACCGGGGTTTTGGCGCGCGGTTGTGATCTCAGCCAGTTGCGCAAGCAGTGGCTGCTGTGGAAGGCAGCTCGGAGCGAAGAGTTTTAAGGGCAAATTCCGCTGTTGCTCTTTCAGCTTATTCTGGTTATCAGGCGGGCATACGAAGGTGTCGGGGCGTAGCGCAGTCTGGTAGCGCACCTGCCTTGGGCGCAGGGGGTCGCGAGTTCGAATCCCGCCGCCCCGACCATCCTTCGCCTAATGATGAGGCTGAAATGACCGCACGCATTTACAAACCCGCCCGCAGCGCCATGCAATCTGGCAAGGGTGTCGGCAAGGAATGGTTTCTGGAATTTGTGCGTGAGACAAGGCCCTCGGCGGATCCGTTGATGGGCTGGACTTCGGGTGATACGTCCACACAAGTGCAGCTGCGCTTTGAGACGTGTGCAGAAGCGGAAGATTACGCCAAGCGCAATGGCATTGCTTATATGGTGCAAGCAGAAGCGCCGGTGCGAATGCAGAAGAAGAGTTATTCCGACAATTTCAAGTTCGGTCGCACCACCAACTGGACGCATTGAGCGCCACCCGCTAGTTTAGCGCATCAGACCCCGTAGCTCAGCTGGACTAGAGCAACGGATTTCTAATCCGTCGGTCGCATGTTCGAATCATGCCGGGGTCGCCATTTTTAAACTGCGATCACATGCGACAATTCTGTGCAGTCGGGGGTGATTGAATTCACATCATTGTAAACCCACATCTGTGGAACGGGGGCGCTATTGACCGAGAGGTCTAACTCAGGAGTGCACCATGACTTATTTCAAAAAGATCTGCTTTGCTGCGCTATTCTTGCTTTCGCCGACCATGGCGCTTGCCGGATCAACGATTAGTGTCAAACTCGAAGATACGGCTGACGGTGTGGATATGAGCAAAAATCTAGGCCTTGGCATGGGCCTTCATGGCGACATGACAAAAGCAGTGATGAGCATCAAGGTTGCCAATCGCCAAGCAGTGCGCGGCAAGGTGACTTTCAATGTGACAAATTACTCAAAAACCATGATTCACGAGTTGATTGTCGCTCCGGTCAAAGACGAAAACCAAGTGATGCCCTATGATGTTGCTGCCTTCAAAGTGAAGGAAGAGGATTCAACGCATCTTGGCGAAGTGTCCGAGCTGGACCCCGGCAAGAGCGGTTCGCTCACGCTCGATCTGAAGCCTGGAAAATATTTGCTGTATTGCAATGTGGCTGGCCACTATATGGACGGCATGTGGACCACGATTGACGTCAAATAAAACACGTTGATGCGGGAGGAATTCCGGTTCCTCCCGCTCGCGCCCCTATCAGGGCGTTAGAAAATCGCCACATTTTGGTGCGGCATCCGCCCCCCATGGCATCAGTGGCACAGTCGAGGTTGAGTTCTGCGGTGAACCGTCAATCAGCTTATCGGTGTAACTCATGTAAACCAGAACGTTGCGCTTGGGATCACAGCCGCGCACGATGTGCATGGTCTTGAAAAAAAGGCTGCGGCGTTGCTCGTAAATATCTACGCCTTGGGCAAATTTGGCATTGATTTTGACGGGGCCGACCTGGCGGCAGGCAATCGACGTTTCAGAGCGTTGGGTGGCAAATCCGGCCCAGCCCGTCCATCCGCCTTGCTCTGGGATGGTGAAATAACAGGCCACACCATCGATCTGCGGATCATCAATCACATAGGTGGCAAGCTTGGCATCGGGCGACAGGAGATGAAACACTGTATTCTTTTTGAAAATCAGCTCCGGGTCATCTGCCGCTTGGGCGATGGTCGAACTCGCGATGGCTAGTCCGCCGATCAGGCCAAGGCAGAGGGCAAGTTTTTTCATGGCAGGCATGGAATTCTCCTTGGCCTCAAGATTGGGTGTTTTCGAGAAAGTTCAAGTGGCTGCGTTAAGCCGTTTAAAACCGCGCGCCAGATCGGCAATCAAATCATCAGGATGTTCAAGCCCGATTTGCAGGCGCAAAGCGGGGCCATTTGCAGCCCAGCTTGATGCAACTCTGATCGGTTGAATTGGCAGAATGAGGCTTTCAAATCCGCCCCAAGAATAGCCCATGCTGAACAGGTCCATATCATCCAACATGGCCGCAACCGATTTGTTCGTGGTGGGTTTCAAGATGATTGAAAACAAGCCCGATGCACCGGTGAAATCACGTTTCCACAGAGCATGGCCCGGCGCATTGCTTAAGGCAGGATATAAAACAGTTTCAACTTCGGGCTGCTCGCGCAGCCATTCGGCGATCACCAGAGCCGATTTCATATGGCGTTCTAGCCGGAGATCGAGGGTGCGCAGGCCGCGCAAAGCAAGATACATATCATCAGGCCCAGCAAAAAGGCCCATCAGTCCATAGGCTTCTTGGAAGCGAGGCCAGGTCGTTTCATTGCAAACGACAGAGCCAAACATGCAATCAGAATGGCCAGTGATGTATTTGGTGGCGGCTTGAATGGAAATGTCGCAGCCGTGCGCGAAGGCGTTGAAATAATATCCCCCGCTCCAGGTGTTATCGAGAACAGCGATGGCGCCTGCCTCGTGGGCGATGCGCGCCAGCAAGGGTACGTCTTGCACTTCCATTGTCTGGGAGCCGGGGCTTTCGAGATAGACCATTTTGGTATTGGATTTAATCAGTGTACGGAGCTTTTCGCCGATCACCGGGTCATAATAGGTGATTTCAACGCCAAGCCCGGCCAGCAATGTGTTGCATAGGTCGCGCGTGTTGCCATAGACGGCATCGGTGACCAGAACATGATCTCCGGGTTTCAAAAAGGCCAACATGGTTGTGGTAATGGCGGCCACGCCTGATGGTGCCACTCTGCAATCAAAGCCGCCTTCAAGTTCTGCAATGGCGGTTTCGATGGCGCGTGAAGTCGGTGTTCCACGCCGACCATAGATATAGGGTTGCTTGGCGCTCTTCAATGTTGCCATGTCAGGGAAGGTGATGGTGGATGCGCGATAGATGGCCGGGTTCACCATGCCATGTTCGGCAAATTCGCGGCCCGCACTGGCAAGCTTTGTGGCGGGTTTTAAAGTTTTGCGATCAATTTTGGATTTGGACATTTGTTTTCATGAGCCTATGCCCGCACACCATGCCCCGCTTCATTGGAGTCTACAATGTCTGAAATGTCTCCGCTCCTGAAATTGATTATCATGATGGTGCGCTATGTTTGCATGGCGCTGGCGGGATTGTTGGTCTTGGTGATTGGCGTGTTCCTTTGGCAGAAACATGGGGCCAACGGATTTGAATTTGTGCAGGGCGATTGGGGCATGATGGGGCTTTTTGCCGTCTTGCTTGCCATCACCGTTTATTTGATCCGTGGATTTGGGCGGGAGCTTTTCCCCCCGCGCCAAGATTGAGGGTTAAACGCCCTTGCCGCCGGGGCCTAAGATGGCCACACGCAGCAAGTTGGTGGTGCCCGGATTGCCGATGGGTACACCGGCCGTGATCAAGATTTTCTCGCCGGGTTTGGCAAACTCTTCTTTGTAGGCCAATTCACCCGCTTGGCTCATCATTTCATCGAGCGATTTTGCATCGGCCACAACAAGGGGGTGAAGTCCCCAGGTCAGTGTCATGCGCCGTGCCGTGGCCACGATGGGGGTTAAAGCCAGAATGGGCATTGAGGGACGTTCGCGGGCAACGCGGGCACCAGTGGAGCCGCGGCCAGTATAACAGACAATTGCGGGCACATTGAGCGTTTCGGCAATGGTTCGGGCGGCCACAGAGATGGCATCGGCAGTGGTGTGTTCAGGGTCATTGCGCTGGGCGTGAACGATGCCTTGATAGTAAGTGTCGCCTTCAGCAGATTGGGCGATCTTATCCATCGTCTGCACAGCTTTTTCGGGCCAAGCACCAGAGGCGCTTTCAGCTGAAAGCATCACTGCATCTGCCCCTTCATACACGGCTGTTGCCACGTCGGAGACTTCAGCGCGGGTTGGCACTGGCTCAGTAATCATGGATTCCAGCATCTGTGTTGCCACGACAACGGGCTTGCCAAAGCGCCGCGCTGCGCGGGTGATATGTTTTTGTTTGGACGGCACGGTTTCAAGCGGCAGTTCCACGCCCAAGTCACCGCGGGCCACCATGATGCCATCGCTGATTTTCAGAATGTCGTCGAGCACGGGCAGGGCTGAGGGCTTTTCAATTTTTGCCATGACGCCGGCACGGCCTTTGACGAGGCGTTGGGCTTCGGCCACGTCCTCGGCGCGTTGGACAAAGGAAAGCGCAATCCAATCCACCCCCAGCGACGCTGCGGCTTCGAGGTCCAGCCGATCCTTTTCGGTGAGGGCCGGAATGGGCAGAAGCGTATCTGGCAAGTTGACGCCTTTGCGGTTC
This sequence comes from Aestuariivirga sp., assembly GCA_043782835.1. Taxonomy (GTDB): domain Bacteria; phylum Pseudomonadota; class Alphaproteobacteria; order Rhizobiales; family Aestuariivirgaceae; genus Aestuariivirga. The sequence goes on along the minus strand of JAYWAB010000074.1, from coordinate 3,697 downwards.
GACAATGTGCCGCCATAGATCACAGTGGTATCCAAACGCTCAGGTGCTGCCTTGACGATCTGGACGCGCAGGCGGCCATCATTCAACAGTAAGTTATCACCAATTTTGGCACCTGCAAAAATTTCAGGGTGAGGCAGGAAAACGCGAGTGGCATCGCCGGGCTCTGGGTTTGAGTCAAAGATGAATGTGTCGCCGGATTTAATCTTCACTTCTTTTTCGACAAAAGTGCCGATGCGAATTTTTGGCCCTTGCAAATCGGCGAGAATTCCGATCGGCCGCTTCACCTTTTCTTCGATGGCGCGAATATGGCCATGAAGTTCTTTCAACAGCGCATGGCTGGTGTGGCTCATGTTGATGCGGAACACATCCACACCGGCCACAAACAATTTCTCAATCATCTCACGGGTCGCGGATGCCGGGCCGAGGGTGGCCAGAATTTTGACTTTTCGATTTCTGCGCAATGGAATGCCTTATGGTGTTGTGGTGGCGGGTTTGGCGGGATCCGCCGGTTTTGTCGGATCAGTTGCAGGCGGTGTTGCAACACCATTGACTGCTGGGGCCTGCTTGTCACCGCTGAGGGAAATTGTCCAATCGGTTTTTTCGCCGGTATCAACTTCGAAGAAGCCTTGCTGTTGATAGCCCCGCTCCGTGCAATGGTCGATGCCGCGGATAGTGAAAATCTTGTCTTTCATGCAAATCATCGCCTTGCCGCCCCAAGAGCCGCCTTTGTCGCGGTCTACGGCATAAACGTAATAAAAGCGGGCAATCAATGAACCTTTGAGCAGATTGATGCAGGCCTGAGGCTTGGCTGTCCACCAGCCTTCCGAGGCCCAGCCTTCCTTGTCTTTATAGCCGACGGCGATCTGAACTGTACTGGTGGTGTTGTTACACAATTTCAAATCTGCTTTGGCGGGCAGAGACATTGCCCCCATGAGCAGGATGCCCAGGCCAAATGCCATCACATTGCGTTTCATGCCCCAACACTCTCCAAAGCCAATGTAGCCAAAATAGGGCAAATCGCCCCTCAGACCTCTCACTAAGGGATTCTGGCCGATGCGACAAGGGTTCTGGGTCATTCTCGCGCATTCGCTTGCCGCGTTAAACTGTGGATGAGCGGGCAGGGCTTCGAGCTTTGCCATTGGCGGAATGGCTCGGAGGCCCTATGTAAGCCTGATGAAGCCAGACCCTAAAGACCAGACCGAACTTGAGGCAGCGGCATTCCGCAGGCTGGTTGAGCATTTGCGGGTGCGCACGGATGTGCAGAACCTTGATTTGATGAACCTTGCAGGCTTCTGCCGCAACTGCCTTTCCAATTGGTATGAGGAAGCAGCCCAAGCCAAGGGCCTTGAGGTCACACGGCCAGAAGCACGCGAACATATTTACGGCATGAAGCAGGAAGAGTGGAAAGCCAAATACCAAACGGGCGACGCGACGCCCCTCACCAAACCCTCACATTGATTATCTGGAGTTTTTCACGTGGCGACCAAAACCAAAACCAGCTTTGCCGAAGGCCAACTCAAAGCCATTGTCGAACGTATTGAACGGCTGGAAGAAGAAAAGAAAGTAATCGCCGCCGATATCAAGGAAGTTTACGCCGAGGCCAAGGGCAATGGCTATGACATCAAGATTTTGCGCAAAGTGATTTCGCTCCGCAAAAAGGAGATTTCCGAGCGGATGGAAGAAGAGGCGCTGTTGGATGTTTATCTCTCAGCGCTGGGCATGATACCGACCGAGGCGGAGGCGGCATAGACTCGTTCGCTCTGCGGACTATAGTGGGCCTCTTTGGAGGCCGACATGGCTGATGTTGATGTTGCTCTCGTATTGGCGGTTGACTGCTCTAGCAGCGTCGATGCGGGCGATTTCAGATTGCAGATGGATGGTATTGCAGCGGCGCTGCGCCAGAAAGCGGTGTTGACGGCGATCACTGCAGGTGCATCGAAGCGGGTCGCAATTTCTCTTGTTCAGTGGTCGACATCAAATAAGCAGTCTGTTTCGGTTCCTTGGAAACTGCTGTCCACGGCATCAGACGTCGAAGTGGTGGCGCGGTTGGTCGAGACGGCGCTGCGCGATTCGACGCCCGGCGGCACAGGCTTGGCCGCGTCGCTCTTGTATTCGACGGCGTTGTTGGCGGCCTTCCCGCTACGGGCGGAACGCCGCGTTATCGATGTTTCCGGCGATGGCGAGGAAAATGACAATGGTGACGTTGCTACCGCACGGGCGTTGGCCTTGCGGCGCGGCGTTGTTATCAATGGGCTGCCGATTATTAGCGGATCGGAATTGCTTGAGCTCTACTACCGCCGTGAGGTTATTGGCGGGGATGGAGCATTCATCGAACCGGCGCGCAACATACTTGATTTCGGCAGAGCCATGCAGCAGAAGCTTTTGCGCGAGCTGATGCCCAAGGTGGCTTGATTGGCTTTGCTGAACCGACTATCTCGCAGCCAAAACAAGGTGTAATATGGATTCCGCCAAGCGCATTGCCGACAAGACTGATTGGATCAAAGGAGCCACGGGGGATTGGGAGATCATCATTGGGCTTGAAGTTCATGCCCAGGTGCTTTCCAAGTCGAAGTTGTTTTCCGGGGCTTCGGCTGAATTTGGCGGCGATCCCAATGATCATGTGTCTTTCGTCGATGCGGCCATGCCCGGGATGTTGCCTGTGATCAATGAGTTCTGCATTGAACAAGCGGTGCGTACAGGGCTGGGCCTCAAGGCGCAGATCAATGAAGTTTCTGTGTTTGACAGGAAGAATTATTTCTATCCCGATTTGCCGCAGGGCTATCAGATTTCGCAATATAAGCAGCCCATCGTGGGCGAGGGGGTGGTCACGGTTGATCTTGATGACGGCAAGTCGATCGACGTCGGCGTGGAGCGGCTGCACTTGGAACAGGACGCGGGTAAATCATTGCACGACCAGCACCCCAATATGAGTTATGTTGATCTCAATCGCTCGGGCTGCGCGCTGATGGAGATTGTATCGAAGCCCGACATGCGTTCGGCTGATGAGGCCAAGGCCTATGTCACCAAGCTGCGGCAGATCATGCGCTATCTCGGCACCTGTGATGGCAACATGGAGCAGGGCTCGATGCGTGCGGACGTGAATGTTTCGGTACGCAAGCCCGGCGATGCCTTCGGCACGCGCTGCGAAATCAAGAACGTGAATTCCATCCGCTTCATGGGACAGGCCATAGAATTTGAAGCGCGCCGCCAGATTGGCGTTTTGGAAGATGGCGGCAAGATCGATCAGGAAACCCGTCTATATGATGCCAAGAAGGGCGAAACGCGGTCGATGCGCTCCAAGGAAGAGGCGCATGATTATCGCTATTTTCCAGACCCGGATTTGCTGCCGCTAAAGCTGGACCCCGAGAAGATTGCCGAAATCAAATCCAGCCTGCCGGAATTGCCGGATGACAAGAAGGCGCGGTTTGTTGCGAGCTATGGCCTATCTTCCTATGACGCTTCGGTTTTGGTGGCCGAACAAAACTCAGCGGCGTTTTATGAGGCCGTGGCCAAGGGCCGCGACGGCAAGCATTCAGCCAATTGGGTGATCAATGAATTGTTTGGCCGCCTGAACAAGGAAGGGAAGTCCGTCGAGACTTCTCCCGTTTCTGCCGCGCAGCTGGGCGGGCTGGTCGATCTCATTTCCAACGGCACCATTTCCGGCAAAATCGCCAAGGACGTGTTTGAAATCCTGTGG
>JAYWAB010000073.1:0-2215 GCA_043782835.1 Aestuariivirga sp. | reverse complement strand
ATGCGGCTGGCATGGCCCGCCACAGCTTCGTCCATGGCATTGTCGATCACCTCCGCGAATAGATGATGCAAAGCATTTTCGTCGGTGCCGCCGATATACATGCCGGGGCGGCGGCGGACGGGTTCCAAGCCTTCCAGAACTTCGATGTCGGCAGCCGTATAACTATCTTCGCCCCTTTGCTTGGCCGTGGGCTTAGGCGCAGGTTTGGCTTGCTCTGGCAGAGCGCCAAAAAGATCAGTGGGAGAAGTTTTCTTGGCCATGGATATTCCGAATCAAATGAGGCGTTGGACCGTGGCTTAACGCAGGCTTGTAGATGATGAAAGGTTGCTCCAAGATCGTCGCAAGCTTCCATATCGAGGAGATTTCGCAATTATGCGCTTCCATCTTGCTTTTCTCTCGGTTTTCATTGCTGCGACATCAGCCGCTGCGGAAACCGTTAAACTGTCTGGCCAGCAGATTATGGAGGTTTTGAGCGACAGGGTTGTTCTATCGACTGACCCACATGATATTTCACAGCAGCTCTTTCAGAGAGCTGGTACCACCTTTTTCAGTCGAGGTTCAAACCAAACGCAAGGCCTCTGGAAAGTTGTGGGGAACAAATACTGTTCTGTCTGGCCACCTGCGGAAAACTGGGTTTGTTACGATGTGAAGAAGAACGGTGATGTGGTGCAATTTATGGCTCCTAGTGGAAATGTGTCGGATTGGAAGCTCTCGAAGTGACAAGCCACGAGGCATCGTGCGTTCACCATGGCCAAAAAAATCTTGAAGCGCTGCGGCGTTCTGATAGGGAACCATGGCGCGATGCACTCTTTTGGCAGCGCCGTGTCGCTGGAGGTGTTCATGACAAATTGGCCCATACATGCGTCCTGGAAAGGGCCGATCGTGATCATTGGTTTTGGCTCTATCGGCCATGGCACCCTTCCCCTCATCCTGCGGCATATTGCTTGTGACCCAAAGCAGATTACCGTGGTTGATCCATCGGCGGAATGGAAGCATCTTGCCGACAAGCAGAATGTCAATTTCGAGCAGATCGCTTTGACGGGCGAGAATTACCGTTCAGTCTTGCAGCCCTTATTGCAGTCCTCCGAACAGCCCATGATTGTGAACCTGTCGGTGGATGTGGACTCACTTGATATGATGCGGATGGCGCGGTCTTCAAATGCGCTATATATTGATACAGTGATTGAACCTTGGCCGGGATATTATTTCAATGGCAAGGTTTCAAATGCTGAGCGGACCAATTATGCTTTGCGTGAGCGTTTGCTAGCGCTCAAGACCAAGATGGGCAAAGGCCCGACAGCGGTTTCCTGCTGTGGGGCAAATCCAGGCATGGTCTCGTGGTTTGTGAAACGCGCACTGCTTATTCTTGCGGTTGATTTGGAAGTTGAAACGGCACAGCCCACAACGCGGCTGGAATGGGCCAAGCTGATGAAGAGGCTTGGTGTCAAAGGCATTCACATTGCAGAGCGCGATACCCAACGCGCCAAAAGCCCAAAATCAGTCGGCACGTTCGTCAATACATGGTCCGTCGAGGGATTTATTTCAGAAGGCAAGCAGCCCGCCGAATTGGGATGGGGCACGCATGAAAAGAAACTTCCGCCTGATGGTCGCCGCTTTAAAACAGGCAGCAAGGCCGCAATCTATATGGAACGCGCGGGCGCTGAAACCAAAGTGCGCACGTGGGTGCCAGATGTGGGGCCGCAGTTTGGGTTTTTGGTCACGCATAACGAAGCCATTTCGATTTCTGATTATTACACTGTCGGGACAGGCAAAGAGATCAGCTATCGGCCCACGTGCCATTATGCCTATCATCCGTGCAATGATGCAGTTTTGTCGCTGCATGAAATGTTTGGCAATGGTGGGCAGCACCCCAAGCACCAACATATTTTAACGCCCGATGAAATTCTCTCTGGCCAAGACCGATTGGGCGTTTTGCTCTATGGGCACAAGAAGAACGCATATTGGTATGGCTCGCAGCTTTCCATCGAAGAGGCGCGGAGCTTGGCGCCCTATCAATCAGCCACGGGGCTGCAAGTGACTTCGGCTGTGCTTGCGGGTTTGGTCTGGGCAATTGAGAATCCCAACCAAGGCATTGTCGAAACTGATGAGATGGATTTTGAGCGTTGCTTAGAAATTCAACTGCCCTATTTGGGCAATGTGGGCGGGGTTTATACCGATTGGAACCCTCTTAAGGGATGGGACGGGCTTTTCGGCG
>JAYWAB010000072.1:0-8795 GCA_043782835.1 Aestuariivirga sp. | reverse complement strand
TGACCACCATGACGATCATGGCCATGGTGATGACCATCACAACTCCTAGTGATCATTGGGCATGATTGGCCTGGGCAAGGTCAATCATGGTCGGATCCGGAACAGGGCGGGTTTCCGCCCTGTTTTGTTGAGGGGAAATGATGCTGATCAACTTGCTGGTCGTGTCGTGCCGCGCTAGGATTGCGACCCACCGACAAATCAGAGATCTCCATTCGCGCCATTTGCCGCAGCATTTCACCTTCAATTGACCACTCATAACGTAGCTTGTGCTTGCTTCAAATGCTGCACTGCGCTAACCCACGCTCGTGTGATTTGAGGGGCGCAAATTGGCGCTGATCCGTTATGAACGACTTGCTGTATTCCTATTTGCCCATCGTAATTTTTATGGGCCTTGCCGGCTTGATCGCGCTGGCCCTGATGGTGACGCCATTGCTGATCGCCATCAGGAATCCAGACCCGGAAAAGCTTTCGGCCTATGAATCCGGCTTCAATGCTTTTGATGACGCACGTATGAAATTTGATGTGCGCTTTTACTTGGTCTCGATTCTTTTCATCATCTTCGATCTCGAAGTGGCGTTCTTGTTCCCATGGGCGATTTCGCTCGGCAAAATCGGGATCTTTGGTTTTTGGTCGATGATGGTGTTTTTGGGCGTTCTCACCATTGGCTTCATCTATGAATGGCGCAAAGGGGCCCTCGAATGGGATTGATTGAACAAACATCGCCAGACCAGCGCGCATTCTTTTCCGATGTGAATGATGAGCTGGCGGACAAGGGCTTTCTTGTCACCTCAACCGAAAGTCTGATCAACTGGGCCCGCACCGGTTCCATCATGCCGATGACTTTTGGTCTCGCATGTTGTGCAGTGGAGATGATGCAAGCTTTTGCCCCGCGCTATGATATTGAGCGTTTCGGCATCGCCCCTCGGGGCTCGCCCCGCCAATCAGATTTGATGATTGTTGCAGGCACATTGACCAACAAAATGGCCCCGGCTTTGCGCAAGGTCTATGACCAGATGCCAGAGCCGCGCTATGTGATTTCCATGGGTTCCTGCGCCAATGGAGGCGGCTATTATCATTATTCTTATTCGGTGGTGCGCGGATGTGACCGCATTGTGCCCGTGGATATTTATATCCCCGGCTGCCCGCCCACGGCGGAGGCGCTGGTTTATGGCCTCCTGATGCTGCAAAAGAAAATGCGCCGCACCGGAACGATTGAGCGCTGATGGCCATGACGATTGACCTTCAAACCCTGCAAGCGAAATTGGGTGGTGCCATTCTTGGCGGCGAGACGTCTTATGGCGAAGTGATCTTGCATGTCGAGCCAGCGCAGATTTTGTCTGTGCTCAAGACACTGCATGATGACGCTGACTTGCGCTTTGTGTCTTTCATCGATCTCTGTGGGGCAGATTATCCTGAGCGCGAGAAGCGCTTTGATGTCGTCTATCATCTGCTCAGCCCTTACAAGAATGCCCGCGTGCGTTTGAAGGTGCAAGTGGATGAGGCAACTGAGGTGCCAACGGCCTGTTCACTTTTCCCTGCCGCCGATTGGTTTGAACGCGAAGTCTATGATCTTTATGGCGTGGTGTTCTCGGGTCATCCTGATCTGCGCCGCATCTTGACGGACTACGGATTCAGCGGCCACCCGTTGCGCAAGGACTTCCCAGTTACGGGCCATGTTGAAGTGCGTTATGATGATGAGAAGAAGCGCGTGGTCTATGAGCCAGTGAAACTGGTTCAGGAGATGCGTCAGTTTGATTATCTGAGCCCTTGGGAAGGGACTGAATACGTCTTGCCTGGTGATGAGAAAGCAAAGAGTTAAGAAGCGAATGGCGAATGGCGAATGGCGAATGGGGGTAGGCGATGGGGGGTCACACGATCAACCCGTACAAAGACCTGCGCGTTTGGCAAGAAGCTATGGACCTTGCCGAAGCTTGCTATGTGTTGACACGAAAATTTCCGAAGGACGAACTATTTGGCCTGACGTCGCAAATTCGAAGGGCCTCTTCTTCTATCGCAGCAAACATAGCCGAAGGGCATGGCCGCGAGAGCACACAGTCATTCATTCAGTTTCTTCGAATCGCGCAAGGATCTCTCAAAGAAGTCGAAACGCATTTGATTCTTGCTGCGCGTGTTCAAATCGTCTCAACCGAGCAGATCGCACCATTCATCGAACGGTCGGAAATATTGGGGCGCAAATTGCGCGCTTTGATCAGAACTTTGCAGGAAAAATGAATACTTCCCCCCATTCGCCATTCGCCATTCGCCATTCGCGGATTTTTCTATGACCGAGCAAACCCTTCGCAACTTCACCATCAACTTCGGCCCGCAGCATCCGGCGGCGCATGGCGTGCTTCGCATGGTGCTGGAATTGGATGGTGAGCTCGTCACCCGTGTTGATCCGCACATTGGGCTTTTGCACCGTGGCACCGAAAAGCTGATCGAGCAGAAAACCTATCTCCAAGCCGTGCCTTACTTCGACCGCCTTGACTATGTGGCGCCGATGAATCAGGAGCATGCCTATGCTCTGGCGGTTGAGAAGTTGCTTGGCATTTCAGTGCCGAGGCGCGGGCAGCTCATCCGGGTTCTCTACTCGGAAATCGGCCGCCTCCTGTCGCATCACATGAACGTCAACACCCAAGCCATGGATGTGGGCGCGCTAACACCCTTCACCTGGGGCTTTGAAGAGCGCGAAAAACTGATGGTGTTTTATGAGCGTGCTTCCGGCAGCCGTATGCATGCCGCCTACGTGCGCCCCGGTGGCGTGCATCAAGATTTACCGCAGCAGCTGATCGATGACATCGGCCATTTCTGCGACGTGCATCCAAAGTTGCTTGACGATATTGAAACGCTGCTCACCGAAAATCGCATTTTCAAACAGCGCAATGTGGACATCGGCATTGTGTCGCTGGAAGATGGCTTCAAATGGGGCTTCTCCGGCGTGATGCTGCGCGGTTCGGGTGCGGCCTGGGATCTGCGCAAGAGCCAGCCTTATGAATGCTATTCGGAAATGGAATTCGATATTCCTGTCGGCAAGAACGGCGATAATTATGATCGTTATCTGATCCGCGTTCAGGAAATGCGCGAGTCGATCAAGATCATGAAGCAATGCGTGAACTTACTCTCGGGCCCGTCAGGGGCAGGGGCCATTTCAACGGATGATGGCAAGATCGTTCCGCCCAAGCGCGACGCGATGAAACGCTCGATGGAAAGTCTCATCCATCACTTTAAACTTTATACCGAAGGCTACAAAGTTCCCGCTGGCGAGGTTTACGCGGCCGTTGAAGCACCCAAGGGTGAGTTCGGCGTTTATCTGGTTTCTGACGGTTCCAACAAGCCCTACCGCTGCCGCCTCCGCGCCCCTGGTTTTGCGCATCTGCAAGCCATGGACTTCCTGTGCCGTGGCCATCAACTGGCCGACGTGAGCGCGGTGTTAGGTTCGCTTGATATTGTGTTTGGTGAGGTGGATCGGTGAGTGTTCGTCGTTTAGATCCCGTTCAGCCTTCGAGCTTTTCTTTTGCACCTGACAATTTGTCTTGGGCCAAGCGCACCGTTGCGAAATTTCCGCAAGGCAAGCAGGCATCCGCTGTCATCCAGCTTCTGTGGCGCGCGCAGGAACAAGAGGGTTGGGTTTCCAAACCCGTCATCGAATATGTAGCCAAGATGTTGGAAATGTCCTTCATCCGCGTTTATGAAGTGGCCACCTTCTATACGATGTTCCAGCTCTCGCCCGTGGGCCGCAAGGCCCATATCCAAGTCTGTGGCACAACACCTTGCATGTTGCGCGGCTCAGAAGATTTGATGGCGGTGTGCAAGCGCAAGATTCACGCTGAGCCACATCATTTGAATGCCGATGGTTCGCTCTCTTGGGAAGAAGTGGAATGTCTGGGCTCTTGCGTCAACGCGCCAATGATCCAGGTGTTCAGCGACACCTATGAAGATCTGACGCCGGAGTCGCTGGAGACCATCATAGATGATTTCCAATCCGGCAAGCCCGTGAAAACTGGCCCGCAAAATGGCCGCCAGTTTTCAATGGCGATCACGGGCGCGACATCACTCACTGACAAGTCTCTTTATAACAAGCAGCGCAGCTTCAAGCGTGTCGAGGCACCGCCGCCGCCTCCTGCCGCCCCTCCAGGTGCCGCAGCACCAGCACCTGTGGCGACGCCTGCGCCCGCTCCAGTCGTAGCCCCGCCAGTCAATGCGCCTGTGGTGGCTCGGGTTGCGAAAATTGCCGACGTGCCCGCCAAGCAGCCTGCAGCTGCCAAGAAGGCAGCGCCTGCAAAATCCGCTGGTCCGGAACTCCTGAAAAAGCCTCGTGGCAAAGCCGATGATTTGAAATTGATCTGGGGCGTTGGCCCGGCCTTTGAAAAGCTTTTGAATAAAACCGGTGTCTGGCACTTTGATCAAATCGCGTCTTGGGCGTCGGCAGACATCGATCATGTCGACGCGCTGCTCAAAGGCTTCCATGGCCGCATCAAACGCGATGAATGGGTCAAACAAGCCAAGAAACTGGCCAAAGGCTGGCGACCCGACAATGCCATTGGCGACAAGCCGGGGAAGAAATAAGCCATGCTCGCTGATCAAGATCGCATTTTCACCAATCTTTATGGCCTCCACGATTGGGGCCTAGAGGGTGCCAAGCAACGTGGCTGTTGGCTCGACACGAAATCCTTCATCGATAAGGGCCGCGATTGGATTGTCAATGAAATGAAAGCTTCGGGCCTGCGTGGCCGTGGCGGCGCTGGCTTCCCCACCGGCTTGAAGTGGAGTTTCATGCCCAAGGTCGTGGGCGAACGCCCGCATTATCTCGTTGTGAACGCCGACGAATCCGAACCCGGCACCTGCAAAGACCGCGAAATCATGCGCCACGATCCGCATCTTTTGGTCGAAGGCTGTTTACTGGCCGGCATGGCCATGGCTTGCAACGTTGGTTATATCTATGTGCGCGGTGAATATATTCGTGAGCGTGAACATCTTCAGGCTGCCATTGATCAAGCCTATGAAGCAAAACTGATCGGCAAGAACAATATCCACGGCTGGGATTTTGACCTCTACGTCACCCATGGCGCGGGCGCTTATATTTGCGGCGAAGAAACCGCCATGCTCGAAAGCTTGGAAGGCAAAAAAGGCCAGCCGCGCATGAAGCCACCTTTCCCCGCCAACGTCGGCCTTTATGGCGCGCCGACCACGGTGAACAATGTGGAATCGATTGCTGTGGCCGGAACCATTCTGCGCCGTGGTGCCACGTGGTTCAACAAAATCGGCACGCCCAACAACGTGGGCACAAAACTGTTCTGCATCTCAGGCCATTTGAACACGCCCTGCAATGTGGAAGAAGCTTTGGGCATTCCATTTCGTGAATTGATCGACAAACATTGCGGCGGCGTGCGCGGCGGTTGGGATAATCTGCTCGCCGTCATCCCCGGCGGCTCATCAGTGCGCATGGTGCCCGCTGAATTGATTATTGATACGCCGATGGATTTTGACTCGCTTTCAAAATTGCGTTCCGGCTTGGGCACGGCGGCGGTGATCGTGATGGATAAATCAACCGATCTGATCAAAGCCATCGCACGTCTCTCGAAGTTCTACATGCATGAGAGCTGCGGCCAATGCACGCCATGCCGCGAAGGCACGGGTTGGATGTGGCGCGTGATGACGCGCATGGTCGAAGGCCGGGCTGAGAAGCGCGAGATTGACATGTTGCTCGATGTGACCAAGCAGATCGAAGGCCACACCATCTGTGCGCTGGGCGATGCCGCTGCTTGGCCGATCCAAGGCCTGATCACGCATTTCAGGCCAATGATCGAAGCCCGCATTGATGCCTATACCTATCGTTCCACTTCAGATGGCGCAGTGCGCCACGCGGCGGAGTAGGGCGCAATGCACCTCGCTGAACTCAACATTGGCAAATTCAAATATCCGATCACGGATCTGCGGATGGCTGGGTTCATGGATAATCTGGACCGGATCAACGCCTTGGCCGAACGCGCTGAAGGGTTTGTCTGGCGCTTGGTATCGGATGGCAGCAATAACGCAACCGATATCCGTTACGGCGACAATGATTTCGCGGTGAATTTGTCTGTTTGGAAAGATGCGAAGGCGCTGGAAAATTACGTCTTCAAAACTGTTCATGTGCAGATCTATAAAAAGCGCGCTGACTGGTTTGAAAAAATGGAAAAGCCCCACATGGTGTTTTGGTGGGTGCCAGAAGGCTATATTCCACCACTGTCGGAGGCGATCGACAAGTTGGAATATTATCAAACAAACGGCGCAAGCGAGCAGGCTTTCGGTTGGGCTGAAGTGATGGATGTGGAGCGCATGCGTTCCCTGAGGTGCGCATAATGCCCAAGATCAAGATAGACGGCCAGGAACTCGAAGTCGAAAACGGCCTAACGCTGTTGCAGGCCTGTGAATTGGCTGGCGCCGAAGTGCCGCGTTTCTGTTTTCATGACCGTCTTTCCATCGCTGGCAATTGCCGCATGTGCCTTGTTGAAGTCAAAGGCGGGCCACCCAAGCCACAAGCGTCTTGCGCCATGTCGGTGAATGATTTGCGTCCTGGCCCCAATGGCGAACCGCCAGAAGTTTTCACCAAGACGCCGATGGTAAAAAAAGCCCGTGAGGGCGTCATGGAATTCCTGCTGATCAACCATCCACTGGATTGCCCGGTGTGTGACCAGGGCGGCGAGTGCGATCTACAAGACCAAGCCATGGCTTACGGCAAATCTGCCAACCGCTTTGCGGAAAACAAGCGCGCCGTGGAAGACAAAAATCTCGGGCCACTCGTCAAAACCGAAATGACCCGCTGCATCCAATGCACACGCTGTGTGCGCTTCACTACCGAAGTGGCTGGCATTGAAGAGCTGGGCCTTGCCGGTCGCGGCGAAGATGTTGAGATCACCACCTATCTCAACAAGGCCATCAACTCCGAACTTCAGGGCAATATCATTGATCTCTGCCCCGTAGGCGCGTTGACATCGAAGCCTTATGAATTCAAGGCCCGTTCCTGGGAATTGCGCAAGACCGAAACCATCGACGTGATGGACGCGGTGGGATCCAACATCCGCGTTGACGCGCGGGGCCGCGAAGTCATGCGCATTCTGCCGCGCACCCATGAAGATGTGAACGAGGAATGGATTTCCGACAAGACGCGCTTTGTGTTTGATGGCTTGAAGACGCAACGTTTGGATCAACCTTACGTGCGTGACATTGGCAAGCTGCGCCCCGCCACTTGGGCCGAAGCGCTGTCCCGCGCCGGAGCCAAGCTCAAGGCCGCCAAGCCCGAACGCATCGGCATTTTGCTGGGTGACTTGGTCGCCGCCGAAGAAGCCTTCGCGCTGAAGGAACTCGCGTTGAAAATGGGCATCGCCAATGTCGATTGCCGCCAGGATGGTTCGCCGCTGGGTGAACATGGGGGCAGGGCGGGCTATCTCTTTAACTCCACCATCGCTGGCATCGAAGAAGCCGATGCCATCTTGCTGATCGGCTGCAACCCCCGCCTTGAAGCGCCGGTGCTCAATGCCCGCATCAAGAAGCGTCTGAATAAAGGTGGCTGCATCATCGGCGTGGTTGGCGAACAGGCCGACCTGACCTACAAATACGCTTATCTTGGCGCGGGCCCCGAAAGCCTTGCCGAGATGATGAACCATCCGCCGTCCAAGGCGCAAAAGCCGCTGTTTATCATTGGGCAGGGTGCTTTGGCGCGTCCCGACGGCGCGGCGATCTTGGCCATGGCCCACAAAGCCGCAACGTCTATTGGCGTGATCAAAGACGGCTGGAACGGATTCAACATTCTGCACACAGCCGCTGGCCGTGTCGGCGCGCTCGATGTTTGCGCATTGCCGGGCGAACATGGTTTGAACACTACGGGCATTTTAAACGCTGCCGCGAAGGGTGATCTCGACGTTGTGCTTCTCGCAGGTGCGGATGAGATTGACACCGCCAAGCTGGGCAAGAGCTTCGTGATCTATATAGGCAGCCATGGCGACGCTGGGGCCGCGCGTGCGGATGTGATTCTACCGGGTGCAGCCTACGTCGAAAAATCCGCCACCTATGTCAACACCGAAGGCCGCCCGCAAATGACGGCCCGCGCCGTGTTCCCGCCGGGCGAGGCCCGCGAAGATTGGGCGATCATCACGGCACTAGCCGCCGAAGCAGGCGCAAAGCTGGATTTCGATACGGTGGATGGTCTGCGCGCGGCGATGTATAAGATTGCACCACAACTGGCGGCCCTTGATCAGGTGGCTAAGGCCGACGCAGCAGCACTCGATGAATTGCAACGCGGCGCTGGCAATGCCACGAAAGATGCTTTCGCTTCTCCGGTGAAGGATTTCTACCTCACCAACCCGATTGCGCGTGCATCACGCATCATGGCGGAATGTTCGGCCCTGAAAAATGGCCAGAAACTTCAGGCGGCGGAGTAAGCGATGGTTGAACTTCTCCTCACCCTTGGCCTGATCGCGCTCGAAAGCCTTGGCCTTCTTGTGGCGCTTTTGGTCAGCGTTTCATTCCTGATTTATTTTGACCGCAAAGTCTGGGCCGCCGTGATGCTGCGGCGCGGCCCCAATGTTGTTGGCCCTTGGGGAATTCTGCAAAGCTTTGCGGACTTGATCAAATTCGCACTGAAAGAAGTAATCATCCCAGACGGAGCCAACAAAGTTGTGTTTGTGATCGCACCGATCATCACCTCACTGCTGGCGCTTTCGGCCTGGGCGGTGGTGCCGATCAATGAAGGCTGGCGCATTGCTAATATCAATGTCGGCGTGTTGTTCCTGTTCGCCATTTCGTCACTCAGCGTC
>JAYWAB010000071.1:0-11986 GCA_043782835.1 Aestuariivirga sp. | reverse complement strand
GGCGGATTTTGCGTATGTCGCTTCGCATGACTTGCAAGAGCCTTTGCGGAAGATCGAAGCCTTTGGTGAGCGGCTGGTGAGTAAATATGCGTCGCTTCTTCCAGATGATGGTAAGATGTTTGTTGATCGGATGCAGAATGCCGCTGGTCGGATGCGCACTTTGATCAACGACTTGCTGTCCTATTCGCGGGTAACTACGGGCGCCAAGGAATTCCAGAAGGTTTCTCTCGCCAGGATATTGACAGAAGTTATTTCCGATTTGCAAATCCGCATCGAAGACACGAAAGCCACAATCAATTTTGCTGAGTTGCCGACCATTGAATGTGAGCCGATGCAGATGCGGCAGTTGTTACAAAATCTTCTGGGCAATGCGCTGAAGTTCCGCAAGGCTGATGTTTTGCCGATTATCACCGTGAGCACTGAAATGGTACCTGCCGATGAATTAAAAGGTATTGGCGCTCATGCCAATTTGATCATTGCGGACAACGGTATTGGCTTTGATAATCAATTCAAAGACAAGATCTTCACGATCTTCCAGCGCTTGCACAGTCGCACGGAATATGAAGGCACAGGCATTGGCCTTGCCACAGTGCGCAAAATTGTCGAACGCCATGGCGGCACGATTGACGCTGAGGGCCAGTTAAATGTTGGCTCGAAATTTTATGTTACGCTTCCCATTGAACAGAATAAAAAAGGTACAGCTTTATGACGCGCAGCAGTTTTCCAGTTCGTATCGTCGTTGCGGATGATGATGCGGATGATCGCATGATGATTAAAGATGCTTTTGAAGCATCAAAGCTGAACAATCCTATCGATTTTGTTGAAGATGGCGTGCAGCTCATGGAATATTTGCGACGCGAAGGCAAATGGTCCCATTTGGTGGGCCAGCCTTATCCTGGATTCATCCTTCTTGATCTCAACATGCCGCGCAAGGATGGCCGCACCGTATTGAAGGAAATCAAAGAAAACTCGGAGTTGCACCGCATCCCGGTGATCATCCTCACAACTTCAAAAGCTGAAGAAGACATCATCAAGACCTATAATCTCGGGGTAAATTCCTTCATATGTAAGCCTGTGTCATTCGATAAGCTGGTCGATATTGTGAAAACAGTGGGCCACTATTGGGTGGAAATTGTTTCCTTGCCGCCAGAGTGTCAGCGTTCTGCGGCCTAGAACGTTTGCCTTTTCACGGAAAAGTCAAAATCGCCCTAAGTTATTGTGGCGATCAACTTATCTGAACTTTGACGATTCCGTCAAAGTTCAGGTTGATCCAGTCAGCCCGCGCCTGCCGCGATCAAAAACTGAAAAGCCTCGGCAATAAGCTGAGGCTTTTTTATTTGGATATTCTATCAGCGCAGAGCCGATCGGGGCTTTGCGGTGACTTCTCAAATGCCGTGAACGGGGATCATTTGCTTGGGCAACCAGGTCGCCAATTCCGGGAAGGCGATCAAGATGAAGACCATGGCCAGCATAACGGCATGCATTGGCATTGCCCAATAGCCCACTTTGAACAGGTCGTGACCCGTCATTGACTGGAGGACCGTGAGGTTAAAGCCAACGGGGGGCGTGATTTGTGCCATTTCCACGACCAGCACCATGAAAATTCCAAACCACACCATATCAATGCCAGCGTGGCGCACCATGGGTTCAACAATCGCGATGGTGAGGGCCACACAAGAGATGCCATCGAGAAAGTGGCCGAGAATTGTGTAGAGAACGAGCAGCCCCATCAGAAGCCAGAAGGCGCTGAGATGAAGGCCATCCACCCATTGTGCCAAGAGTTCTGGCAAGCGCAGATAACCCATGGCGAGCGAAAGTGAGCCAGCGGCCACTAGGATCAGCGAGATCATCACAGAGGTTCGCGTGGCACTCATCAGGCTGTCGATAAACATTTTTGCATTCAGGGTGCCTTGCAGGAGCGCCAAGAAAAGTGCGCCGACGACGCCTACGGCTGCTGCTTCAGTGGCTGTGGCAATGCCGAACATCATGGTGCCGATCACCATTGACAGGAGCAAGACCACCGGAATCAGGGCGCGCGCGCCGTTTAATTTTTCGCGCCAACCTACTTTGGTTTCCTGAGGCGGCATCTTGTCTTTCATAAAGAGCGACACGATTGCAACATAGGCCGAGAACATTGTTGCCAAGACGAGACCCGGTATGATTCCGGCGATGTTGATCGCGGCAATGGATTCATTGGTCAGTGCGCCATAGACGATCATGATGATCGATGGTGGGATCATCAAGCCCAGTGTTGCGGGGCCTGCCAAAGTGCTGACAATCAGATGCTCGGGATAACCGCGTTTGCGCAATTCAGGAATTGTCATTTTGCCGACTGTTGTCAGCGTTGCAACTGACGAACCTGAAACTGCGGCCACAAGCGTGCACCCGACAACATTGGTATGCAGCAATCCGCCGGGAATGCGGCGCATCAGCGGCGACAGGCCTTTGAATAGGTCTTCCGAAAGCCGCGATTGAAACAGGATGTCGCCCATCCAGATGAACATCGGCAGGGCCGTCAGCATCCAGGATGAAGCGCTTGACCACGCCGTGGTGGTAATTGAAAAACCGGCGGGCCTGCCTGCAATCAGATCAATCGCAATTGCGGCAACTGCCATTAAAACAGGAGCAATCCACACCCCGGCCGCCAATAACGCAAACATGAGCGCCAGAAGTAAACTGATAGTGACGATGGGATCCATATTTGAACTTCTGCCTAAACTGTTTGGACGCTGGGCTGAAAGCGATATTTGCGCGTCAGCAGGAGGGTGAAAAAATTGTCAATCATGGCAATGGCAAAAAGCACGCTGCCAATGGCCATTGTTGCTTGTGGAATCCACAGGGGCGTTGCGTCCAGGTCGGTGCTGACGTCGTTCAGGCTAAAAGTTGTATGGACCATGTTGCAGGAATACCAAGCGAACCACGAGGTGATGACGGCACCTGTGGCGAAAGCGAAGAGGTCTATATAAATGCGACGCGCCCCCATAAGTTTCGAAATCGTCTCAATGCGGATATGCGATCCGCGGGTGAGCGCATATGCCAGGCCAAGAAAAGTAGAGGCTGCCATCAGATAGCCCGCATAACTCGAAAGGCCGCGCAGATTGATCCCGAGGTAGCGCGTGGCAATCTGGGTGAGGGTGACAACGAGAACGAGACAAATGCAGGCCGCCGCCGCACAGCCCGCCCAAAGATAGGCGCGATCGAGCACCAAACCGACGCGTGTCCAAAAAGCTGGCCCGCGATTTTCTAATGCACTTTGGGTTGTGGAAGCCGTCATTATTTCCCCCGGCAATTTTTGGTTTTCTTCAATAGATCGGCCAAGCAATATTTGCTTGGCCGCAATAGGTTTCAGAACAGTTGACGTGGCGCTTCGCTGGTTTGTGGCGATAGATTTGTGTCACGCCTTACTTTGCTTTGTAGCGGTTCATAATGTTAGTGCCTGCATCACCGGCGTTGGCTGTCCATTCCTTGGCTACCGTTAGGCCGATCTTGGTCAGTTCTGCGGCAAATGTATCAGATGGCGGAAGTACGTTCACGCTATTGGCGCGCAAAGCGGTCAGTGCTTCGTCGTCTGCGGACTTGGACTTTTCAAGACCTGCCGCTTCGGCTTTTGCTGAACAGTCCAGCACCGCATCTTGCTTTTCTTTGGGCAGTGCCGTCCATACGCCTTTGTTGATGATCATATAGTTGCGCGGCATCCAAGCCTTCACCTGATAGAAGTGATTGAGCTGTTCCCAGACGCGGCTGTCTTTGCCAGTCACCGACGAGGTCATCAGTGAATTTATAACGCCAGCGGCCATGCCCTGGCTAATTTCTGCAGCTTCGAGTGACACTGGCGTCATGCCTGTCAAAGCCGCAATCCGAGCACTTTCCTTATTGTACGCACGCACTTTGATGCCTGCCATATCGGCAACGGATTGCACATCTTTGTTGAAAAACATGCCATTTGGTGGCCATGGTACGGAATAGAGCAGCTTCAGACCTTGGCCATCCAAAACGCGGTCCAGTTCCGGGCGCGCAGCTTGATAGAGTTTCACCGAGTCTTCATAAGTTGTGGCGATGAAGGGGATCGAATCTGTGCCGAAAATTGGGTTTTCATTTTCATGTGATGACAGCAGCCGTTCGCCAATCTGAGCCTGACCTGTCTGCACGGCGCGCTTGATGTCATTGCCTTTAAACAAAGATCCATTGGGGTGCAGCAAAATGATAATATCGCCATTGGTGCCCTTGCTCACGCAGGAACTGAACTCTTGGGCGTTGATGGTTTGGAAATTTGAGGCTGGATAGGCCGTGGGCATATCCCATGTTTCTGCTGCAATGGCGGTGCCTGCCAAGGGTGCCAAGAATAAGAACGACGGAATCGCTGTCTTCGTGATCATCATGTGTCTACCTGGTGCCCTGCGTCTGATGGCTTTTCAACGTTGGACTTTCCAACGCTGCAAAGCACATTTGCCTTTTCGTGATTGTCCTAGGCTATGATCGGTTAAGATGAGGTTCTTATCGCAAATGCGAATGAGCGGAAAAATTGTCTATTCCGAAAATTTGGATTGATTGGTTTATGAATCGTAACAAAACTCTCGTGGCAAATCTGATCTGGCACAAAGCTCTACAGGCTGGCCTAGCCCTTGCGACTTTTACAGATGATGCCGCAATGCCCGATGCTGCATTGATGGATTGCTTGTCTCCCATTGAAAAGGAAAAGGCGGCTGGGCTGCTTGACCGCGTGGAGTTTCGGCATTTTATTGCGCGGCGCTGTTTTCAGCGGCTGTTTATCTGCGGCGTTGTTGCTTTTAACAAAGCACCAGCACAGCTTTCTCTCATCCATCGACGCGATATGCCGCCAAAATGCCCGGATGCGCCGGGGCTCAGTCTGTCTTTCTCATCGAGTGGCCCTACAGCCATTGCTTGTGCCCGTCAGGACGGCGTTGTGGGGATTGATATTGAGAGAGTCCGTCCCATCGAAAATGCTGTTGCCTTGGCGCAAAGGTATTTCACGCCGGGCGAGGCCGATGCTTTGGCTGCCACGCCGAAGGCCGCGCAGGGTTTGGCCTTTTTGCATTGCTGGACGGCCAAAGAAGCTGGTTTGAAGGCCGTGGGCAAAGGCATTGTTGATGGTCTGAATACATTCACGGTTAAGCGCAAAGGCGGGGCCTTGGACTATCGCATCAGTGGCCCAGCTTTGGACGGTCAGAGGTGGTGCCTTGAACACCTTGAAATCATGCCACAACACGTGATTGCGCTGGTGACTGTGATCAATGTGATCAGTGGGGAAAAGAATTAGAGGCCTCTTGCTACTTTTCGTAGGCTCATTTACCGACTATTAACTATTTTTAGCTGGTGAATGATGATTCGTGTTTTGGTTGCTTTGGGGTTGGGTTTGGCTTGTGCTGCGGGCGTTGCTTCGGCGGCAGACTTGCCGCTACTGATTGAAAAAAAGGCCATCATTCACCATCAAAAAACATCAGTTCATCCAAAAATAGCTACGTTGCATCCTAAAATGGTCGCGCATCTTGTCAAAAAGACGAGTGACAAACCGCAACTGGTTGCCGTTCTGCCTGCTGCAACTAAGCCATCCCCAATCGTCAAGGCTCCCGCACCTGTCTTGCGTGAGGTGCCAACAACGCTGACCTGGGTGCTTGGGCCGATGGTGGCCAATGCCGATGGCGGCAAGGGCGAAGGCTCTGCCAGCGCCACTGGCAATATTGTGGTTGATAAACCAGGCACCAGCTTTGGGCCCGAAATGGTGGTTGAGTTGGAAGGCCATGTTGTCAAAACAGCGCAATCCACGGTTCGGCTCGACATTCACATTGGCTCGTTTCAAAAATCGGTGCTGTGGAGCAGTGATGAAATCAAGTCTGGTAAATTCAAGATTACTTTGAACGAAAAAGTTCCGGCTGGGGTTATGCCTGCCTATATTCCGGTGACAGCGCTGGCGTTTGTCACCAAGGCTGGCGAAGGCCATGTCGCCATGGTGTCGCTCGAAAAGATTGTTCTGCGGCTTGGCGGGATGCAGGTCATCGGCACAAAATGAAAAGCCCGGCCAACCCATAGGGCGCCGGACTTCATGAATTGTTAATGTATTGGGCCTCTACGACGGCAGCTTATAAGCTTGGCGCACGAACAGCCGCCAACGGCCGTCTTGCTTCTTCCAAACCTGCACGACGTTCAGCAAGAAATTTTGATCTTTGCCTTGATAGAGGATGAAGGCATCAAAGGTGTGACGCGCGATGGCGAGATCACCTGAAACTTTGATCGAATGATCATAAAGCTTGATCGAGTGGAACACTTCCACTTTATCGACAACCGTTTTTACGAACTCAACTTTGGTCTGCACCACACCGCCGGCATGGCCGAAGCTCATGTCGTCATGCGACAATTCCAAGAGACGGGCACCGTTGCCGTCAACCATGGCTTTGCGAAATTCTTCCACAGCGCCCAATACGTCGCCTGTATCATCGGCCAGGGCTGGAGCGCTTGTCACAGCTCCGGCGACTGCGGCCAATGCAGCCACGGTTCCGCCCCATGCTATATCACGTCTGTTCATGAATCCCTCCAACACTCAGATAAATCAATATCGCCTACGTCTTAAAGCAGAGTTAACTGGGCTCATTTTTCCAAATAGATTTCGACAGTGGGCATCGGTGCGGCGTCCTTTTGCGGCATGGGACTGAGTTTTTGCCACATTCTCTTGGGTGTGGATGCAATCAGGAGAGGCATGGCCGTGGATGTGCCATTAAAAATGAGCGCCAAACGGTAAGACGTTGTTTTTAACAGCAAGCCAAGATAGCGCTGTGAAGCGTTTGACCAGGTGATCGGCTTGCCGACTTGATCGAACCAAGTGGCTTGCGTTGCATCTGCCTTGACTGTGCCTGGTTCCACTAAAAATTGATCTTGCGTTAGGGTTGAAAGCTCTTTTCTGGTTTTCGAAAGCCACGCGACTTTCGCAATCAGGTCTTCATTCTTGTTTTTCCAATCCAACCATGTGACCTCATTGTCCTGCGCATAGGCATTGTTGTTGCCCAATTGCGTGCGGCCGAATTCGTCGCCTGCTGCCAGCATGGGGATGCCGCGTGCCAGGAAGAGGGACGCCAGGAGGGCATATTCATTGCCGCCGGGCCAAGTGATTTCATCAGATTTTCCGTCACGGTTTTGTTCGCCGTTGTTCAGATTATTCTTGTGGGTGTAAGTTACTAGATCACGCAAAGTGAAGCCATCATGGGCAGAAATGAAATTGATGCTGCGGGATGGATTTTGAAAAATATCTGACGAGCCGGCCAGACGTGTCGCCAGACTGTTTGCCGCGTAGTCATCGCCGCGCCAGAAGCGCCTGACATCATCTCTGAATCTGTCATTCCATTCGTGCCATCGCGGCGGAAATTTTCCGAGTTGATAGCCGCCGGGGCCAATGTCCCATGGTTCAGCAATCATCACGCAGGTTGAGAGCACATCATCATTTTCAATGGCTTTGAGAAGTGGCGCATCGGCGTGGAAGCCATCGGCCATGCGGCCCATGACGGCTGCGAGATCAAAGCGGAAACCATCGACACCTGCTTTCAAGACCCAATGGCGCAGAGCGGCAATGACCATCTCGACCACATGCGGTTCATTGAGTGCAACGGTATTGCCGCAGCCTGTGTCGTTGATCAACTCGCCACGGGCATGGGCGTAGTAAGTTGGATTGCCGAGGCCCCGGAAACAGAGCGTAGGGCCGAACCTATCGCTCTCGCCTGTGTGATTTAAGACGAGATCGAGAATAACGCGGAAGCCATGCTTGTGCAGTTCCGCAATTGTATTGCGAATTTCAGTGAGACCGCCGGGCGCTAATTTGGGATCGGGCGCAAAAAACTGAACGGGGTTATAGCCCCAGGCATTGTGCAGGCCGAGCGGCTTGAGATGGCGTTCATCGATCCACGCGGTGATTGGCATGAGCTCTAGCGTATCAACACCGATGGTTTTGAGATGTTCGATTATACGAGGCTCAGCCAGGGCGGCGATGGTTCCACGTTTAGACTCCGGCACATCAGGATGTAGCATCGTGAAGGCTTTGACCGAAAGTTCATAAATGAACTCCGGCTTGCGATATGCAGAGCGCTTGGCATCGGGAAGTTCTTTCTGGGCGATGCATTTGGGCGCGAGGGCTGCTGTGTCCTGACCGCGTTGCGACAGGGCCTCGTCATAGACGAAAGGTTGGTCGAGCGCCCAGGCGTAGGGGTCAATCAGAAGTTTTGATAAGTCAAAACGTAAACCCAATTCCGGTGCCCAAGGGCCTTCGACGCGAAAGCCGTATCGTGTGCCAGATTTGATGCCCTTGATGAAATCAAAATGCACATCGCCGTCGCGCTGGGTGAGTTCCGTGCGGTGTTCAATGGCACCTTCAAACACACCAATGAAAACTTTGGTGCCGTGTTTCGAATAGACCGCAATATTGGCACCGTCCGGTGTGAGGGTCACTCCAAGGGCGGGTGTCAGGTGATCACCGTTGGCGCATTGCGGCCCGTGTATTTTTCGATCTGCGCAAATTGGCACGATTGTAAAATCAAGTCTTGCAACGCCGCTTGCGTTTCAATGTCATGGCGGCTCGCGTCTGCTTCGTATTTCTCGATATAGACGCGCAAAGTTGCGCCAGCTGTGCCTGTGCCTGAAAGGCGGTAGATGATGCGTGCGCCATTGGCAAAGAGCAGGCGAATGCCTTGGCCCGTCGTATGCGATCCGTCGACGGGATCATCGTAAGAAAAATCGTCAGCCTGTTCGATGCCCTGTTGGCTTATGAGTTTTGGCAACTGTGCGCGCAGGTCGTTCATCAATAAGGTTGCCGCCGCAAGATCAACTTCCTCATAGTCATGGCGCGTATAATAATTGCGGCCAAATTCTTTCCAGTGCGCGGTGACGATCTGCAAGGCCGATTGTTGGCGCGCCGCCAGAATATTGAGCCACATGAGAACCGCCCAGAGGCCATCTTTCTCGCGCACATGGTTAGAACCCGTGCCGAAACTTTCTTCACCGCAGACTGTGGCCATATTGGCATCGAGCAGATTGCCGAAGAATCTCCAACCTGTGGGGGTTTCGTAACATTTGAGGCCCATTTTCGCTGCGACACGGTCGGCGGCACCGCTGGTGGGCATGGAACGCGCGATGCCTGTGATGCCAGCCTTGTAGCCGGGGGCCATATGCATGTTGGCCGCGATGATCGCCAAAGAGTCTGATGGCGTCACATAAATGTTTTTGCCAACGATCAAGTTCCGGTCGCCATCACCATCCGAGGCTGCGCCGAAGTCCGGACCTTTGCCACCCAAGATGAGATCACACAGGTCCTTGGCGTGGACCAGATTGGGATCAGGGTGATGGCCGCCGAAATCGGGCAGGGGAATGCCGTTCATCACGGTGCCTTTGGCAAAGCCCAGCAGGTCTTCGAGTATGCGCAGCGCATAGGGGCCTGTGATGGCGCTCATGCCATCAAATCTCATGGTGAAGCCGGATTTGATCAGTGACCGGATGAGATCAAAATCAAAGAGCGTTTGCATCAGGGCCGCATAGTCCGTCACCGGATCGATGACTTCAATCACCATGCCTTCAAGTGTGTTGGTGCCAATTGCATTCAAGTCGACATCAGCGGATTTTGTGGTTTTGTAGACGGCAATGGATTTGGTACGCGCGAAAATCGCTTCAGTGATTTTCTCAGGTGCGGGGCCGCCGTTGCTGCCGTTGTATTTGATACCGAAATCCCCATCTGGCCCACCGGGATTGTGGCTGGCCGACAAGATAATGCCGCCGAAGGCTTGGTTTTTCCTGATCAAGTGTGATGCGGCGGGTGTGGAGAGCAAACCGTTTTGCCCCACGATCACGCGGCCAAAACCGTTGGCGGCCGCCATGCGGATGGCGGTTTGGATAACCTCTTTGTTATAAAAGCGCCCATCGCCGCCGATCACCAGGGTTTTGCCTGCGAAGCCTTCCAGTGAATCGAAAATCGACTGGATGAAATTCTCGGCATAATGCGGTTGTTGAAAGACGGTGACTTTTTTGCGCAGGCCCGAAGTGCCGGGGCGTTGGCCGTCGTAGGATTTGGTAGTGACCGTCTCAATCATTTCAGCACCGATTTATAAAGATCTGTATAGGCCGCAGCACTGCGATCCCATGATACGTCTGTGGCCATGCCGCGTTGTTGCATTCCGGCCCATGCTTGCGGGTTACGATAGAGTGTTTGCGTGCGGGTCAAAGCGTTTTGTAAACTTGAACCGTCGACCGGTGAGAATTGGATGCCGGTTGCGACACCTGCCGCAAGTGCTGCATCGTTGGCATCGATGATTGTATCGGCCAGGCCCCCTGTGCGGGCGACGACGGGCACACAGCCATAACGCAAGCCATAAAGTTGGGTGAGGCCGCAGGGTTCAAAGCGCGAGGGGACCAGCATCGTGTCACAACCTGCTTGCACGAGATGCGAGAGGTTTTCATCATAGGCGGTGACCACGGCGATTCGGCCCGGATGTTTAAGTGATGCGGCCAAGACCGCCTGTTCAATGGCGGCTTCGCCGGTTCCGATCAGCGCGAGGCGCGCCCCAGAGCCGACCAGCCAATCAAGAAGCGAGGCAAAAATATCGAGGCCCTTCTGCCACGTCAGACGGCTGACGACACCGTGCAAAATATCATCGCTCTCCTCCAAGCCGAAATGCTTTTCGATGGCGCGTTTGTTGAGCTTGCGTTGGTCAATCGTTTTTACGGAATAATTGGCTGCGATTGATTTGTCGGTTTGTGGGTTCCACACATCGGTGTCGATGCCGTTGACGATGCCGCTGAGGCTGGCGCGGCGAGATTGCAACAGGCCTTGCAGGCCCATGCCATAATCTGCCGTGCAGATTTCATTGGCATAGGTGGGGCTGACGGTGGTGATGGCTGTTGCCGTTGAAAGCCCACCTTTGAGATAACCGACGTTGCCATAAAATTCGACGCCATCAATGGCAAAGGCTTGCGGCGGCAGGTCTAAAATATTGAAATAAGTTGCAGGGAATTGACCTTGGAAGGCAATGTTATGGACGGTGAGGACAGATTTTGGGCCGCCATTGTATTTCAAATAGACCGGCGCCAAGGCGGCTTGCCAATCATGCACATGAAGAATGTCGGCTTTGTAATTGCCGAGCCCGCCACGCGCCAGATCGGCTGCCACTTGCGAGAGGGCGGCAAAGCGCTGGGCATTGTCCGGCCAATCCTTGCCATCGGTTCCCAAATAAGGATTGCCGGGGCGATTGAAGAGGTGGGGTGCATCCAAAACAAAGACATCGAGGCCTTTGGCCATACCGCTGAGCAGGGTTGCTGAGCCACCCATCAGCTTGGCAAATTTGTGAACGGCTGTCGGCTTTTCCAGTGCTGCCATGACAGCTGGATAACCCGGCACCAGAGTGCGCATCGTCACGCCGCGTTTTTTCAAGGCCGCAGGCAAGGCACCTGTGACATCGGCCAAGCCGCCCGTTTTGATCAGCGGATAGAGTTCAGAGGTGACCGACAGAACTTGCATCAGGTGAGGCGGTCAATCATCGGTTGGGTGATGAGGCAGACGCCGCCTTCCGACCTGGTGAAGCGCTTGGCATCCAATACCGGGTCTTGGCCGACGACGAGGCCTTCTGGAATTTTCACACCACCATCAATGACCACTTTGGTGAGGCTGGAATTGCGGCCAATTTCAACCCGCGGCAGCGCCACGGCATCTTCCAGATGGGAAAATGAATTCACACGTACATTCGTGAAGAGCAAAGCGCGCTTGATGGTTGATCCCGAGATAATACAACCGCCGGACACAAGCGATGCCGTGGCTTGGCCGCGCCTGCCTTCCAAGTCATGAACAAATTTGGCTGGTGGGGTGACTTCTGCGTTGGTCCAGATGGGCCATTCATTGTCATAAAGATCAAGAGCGGGCAGCGTATCTGTCAAATCCACATTGGCTTCCCAATAGGCGTCAATGGTGCCGACGTCGCGCCAATAAGACTGTTTCTCAAGCGAG
>JAYWAB010000070.1:0-28294 GCA_043782835.1 Aestuariivirga sp. | reverse complement strand
CTTTGGTGGAGGCGCCGGGTACTGCCCCCGGGTCCGAATGGTTTATTGCGCGAGCCGTTTATCACCATAGTCTGCCACCTTGCGGCGACGAGCAGGGTCTATATAGGCTTTGATTTCGGCAAAAGAAAGGGCAGCGAAATGTGAAAGCTGCTCTTTTCACCCATGGATTGCAATGCTATGGTTAATGTGCAGCCAGGGAGGTTGCGCTTAGCCCATTGGGGGGGATTTATGGCCGACTATAGTGCAGACATTAAAAAATATACATCCAGCGTCAATCAAGCGGCAGTGGATGCGATTGTGAAATATTGCGGTATTGCTCTCAAAGGTGCGGATTCTCGTTTGGTCTCGATGACGGATCCCGCCGAAGTGAAGCGCGTTGTTGATGGTTTCTGCTTCAAGAAGCTCGGCCTTGATGCCAAGACGGCAGATGCCGCTGTGCGGGCTGTCGGCGAAAAGATGAAGGCCGATCATACCAAGAGCCGCGTTACGGTTTATTACCTTGTGGCCGAAGCCACCAAAACAATGGGCAAACTGACCGGCTGATTTTCGAATTGAAGTTTTGCAAGCGGCGGGGTCCATGTGGATACCGCCGCTTTTGTTTTGGCGGAATCGCTATGAGCCATTATGGGTGACTGATGCAGCAGTATCTCGAACTCATGGCCCATGTGCGTGACCATGGCACGCGCAAGACAGACCGGACGGGCACGGGCACGTTATCGATCTTCGGCCATCAGATGCGTTTTGATCTTGCCAAGGGCTTCCCGTTGGTTACGACAAAGAAGCTGCATCTGCGTTCGATCATCTATGAACTTCTGTGGTTCATTCGCGGCGAAACCAATATCAAATACCTCAAGGACAACAAGGTTTCGATCTGGGATGAGTGGGCTGACAAGAACGGCGACCTTGGCCCGGTTTACGGCGCGCAGTGGCGGAGTTGGCCCGCGCGCGATGGCGGCACGATTGACCAGTTGACGCAGCTTGTTCACATGATCAAGACCAAGCCAGACTCGCGCCGCATGATGGTGACGGCGTGGAACCCTGCTGATGTTGACAAGATGGCTTTGCCACCGTGTCACTGCCTGTTTCAGTTCTACGTGGCGGATGGGAAATTGTCGTGCCAGCTCTATCAACGCTCTGCTGATATTTTTCTCGGTGTGCCATTCAACATCGCGTCTTATGCACTGCTCACGCATATGGTGGCCGAGGTGACGGGCCTCAAGGTTGGTGAATTTGTGCATTCGCTGGGCGATGCACATCTTTATCTTAATCACCTTGAACAAGCCGAGACTCAACTCAAACGCAAGCCGCATGTGCTGCCCACATTACAAATCAAACGGAAAGTTTTGACATTGGAAGATTTTAAGTTCGAGGATTTTGAGAT
The DNA here is from genome assembly GCA_043782835.1 of Aestuariivirga sp. Classification (GTDB taxonomy): domain Bacteria; phylum Pseudomonadota; class Alphaproteobacteria; order Rhizobiales; family Aestuariivirgaceae; genus Aestuariivirga. The sequence continues at coordinate 26,913 of JAYWAB010000070.1, read as the reverse complement.
CGTGGGTTACGCGCCTTATCCCGCAATTTCTGCGCCGGTTGCGGTTTGAACATGCTGGGAGATGATTTTAAACGTGCGATGAATGCGTGGCTTTATCCTGCGGTGCCGATGCAAGGGTTTTGGCGGGCGGTCGGATGGTTTGTGATTTTGTTTTTCCTCTTTGGCATCTTGCAGCTGATCACGGGCTTGTTGGTCTACCACTATGCCTATGGTGGCGATGCCGTGTTGTGGCTCAATCAAATTTCGGGGCAAAAAGGTTTGGACCCGGCACTCTTGGCTGATCCTGACAAGGGCCCGATGAACGCGACTTTTCTGAAAGCCAGCATTATCGGGGCCTTCCCCGCACAATTGCTGACGGCGATCATTGCGATTTGGCTGGCGCATTATGGATTGCCAAAGCGCCAGGGACTTTTGCCATTGCATTGGCCAAAGATCGGTGCTGCCGGTTGGGCATTAATTTTGATCAGTTTTATTTTGATCATGTTTGTGGTGATGGAAACGGTCGTTGCCCTTTCGGGAAGTGCGCCGGGGCTGGGCTTGGTTGAATCGACCATGATGGGAATTGCCAAAGACCCATTTCAATTTGGCCTGGCAATGCTCGGCATTATCCTGGGCGCGCCCTTGGCCGAAGAGTTGGTGTTTCGTGGTGCGCTGTTTGCAGGCATTGCGCAATCGCGACTCGGGCGTCCGGGCGCTGTGATCATCAGTTCGGCGCTTTGGGCATTCGTACACACGGGGCCAACGCCGGGGCTTCTGGTTATCGTCATCTTCTTTATGGGCGTGGGGCTTGGGGTGATGCTGCTGCGCTTTGGTTCACTGTGGGTGACAATCGCGTGCCACACCGCGTGGAATACCGTGCAAGCGCTGGCGATCTTGGCGATTGGGACGCATACGTGATCTCCCTCGTCTATGCCGCTTCGCTGAACGGCGTCATTGGCCGGGATGGTGGTCTGCCGTGGCACATTCCATCCGACCTCAAACACTTCAAAGAAGTAACTTTGGGCAAGCCCATTATTATGGGACGCAAGACTTGGGAGAGCCTGCCGCGCAAACCCTTGCCGGGGCGGCTGAATATTGTGACCAGCCGGAAGACTGACTTTCAGGCTGAGGGTGCAACAGTGGTTGACGGTTTTGAGGCCGCTTTGATTGCGGGGCAGGCGCCAGAAATCTGCGTGATTGGTGGGGCGGAAATCTTTCAGGCTTTTTTGCCGCATGCGCAGCGGATTTACCTCACCCGGGTTTTGGCCGATGTTGAAGGCGACACATTCATGCCACAGATTTCGCCTGAAGACTGGCTTGAGACATCCCATGCTGCCAAGCAACAGGGCGAGAAAGACAGTCACGCCTTTGAAACTTTCACCTGTGAAAGACGACGCAAGTCTTCGTGATTTGTTTTAGGGTGGGTTGAGCGCTAGATAAATCCTGAGAGTTTGGTTACAAGTTTGGAGAGCATGATGCGGTTGAAAGCGAAGTTGATCATTGGCGGTGCCGTTTTAGCGCTGGGCTTGAATGGTGTGTTTGTGCCGGGGCCGCTGACTGCACGAGCAGCTGCGACGCAATCCCAATTGCTGCCCGATATTGCTGATCTCGCCGAAAAGCTTTTGCCGGCTGTGGTGGAGATTTCAGTGCAGTCAAAAAACCCGGACGCTCCGCAAGGGGCAGGGCCACAGCCACAGGACACCTCACCCTTTAAAGATTTCTTTGATGAGTTTTTGAAGCGCAAGCAGCGGCAGGGCGACAATGGCGCGCCGAAGAAAGATGATACCCCTCAGGACACGCCAAAAGATGCGCCCAAGGATGCGCCAAAAGATGCCCCCAAAGATCAAGGCAACAAGGATTCGCCCTTACCTGATCTCGGCAATAATATGGTGAGCTCCATGGGCTCTGGCTTTATCATTGACCCCAAGGGCATTATCGTCACCAATAATCACGTGATTGCCGATGCGGTGAGCATTCAAGTGCATTTGCAAGACGGAACTCTGCTGAAAGCCGAGTTGGTGGGCCATGACCCGAAGACCGACATCGCCGTCATTCGTGTCAAGCCCGATAAGGATTTGCCATTCGTCAGCTTTGGCGACAGCGACAAGGCGCGCATTGGCCAGTGGGCGATTGCTATTGGCAATCCATTTGGGCTTGGTGGTTCAGTTTCGCTTGGGATTATTTCAGCGCGGGGCCGCGATATTAACGCCGGGCCCTATGATGATTATTTCCAAACGGATGCTGCCATCAACAAGGGCAATTCCGGCGGGCCGCTGTTTGATATTCAAGGCAATGTGATTGGTGTGAATACGGCGATCTTCTCGCCTTCGGGCGGGTCGGTTGGCATCGGCTTTTCGGTTCCGGCCAATGAGGCCAAGACCGTGGCAGCACAGCTGGTCAAATATGGTGAGACGCGGCGTGGTTGGCTGGGTGTCAAGTTGCAAACTTTAACGCCAGATGTGGCCGAAGGTTTGGGCATGGCCAAGCCGCATGGCGCATTGGTGGCCGATGTGACCAAAGACAGCCCCTCTGAAACCGCTGGGGTTAAAGCTGGCGATGTGATCATTGGCTTTGATGGCAAGTCGATTGATGATTCCCGCATGTTGCGTCGGCTTGTGGCGGAAACCGAAGTGGGCAAGGAAATTGCGCTCAGCGTTTTGCGCGATGGCAAGGAGCAATCCCTCAAACTCACGCTCGGTCGCCTTGAAGAGGGCGAAAAGCAGGTCGCGCAACAAGATGCACAGAAGAAGACGGCAGTGGGTGCCACATCGCAGGCATTGGGCATGACGCTGAGTGACATTACCGATGATCTGCGCACAAAATTCAAGATTGGTGAAAAGGTCAAAGGTGCGGTGGTCATTGAAGTGGCCAAGGACAGTACAGCCTCTGATAAGGGCATTGGTGCGGGCGATGTGATTGAAGAGGCCGGTGGCAAGCCCGTGGCCACGGCGGCAGATGTTGCGGCGGCTGCCGATCAGGCGACAAAAGACGGCAAGTCCTCCCTGCTGGCGCTCGTTGCCCATGGCGGCAATGGCGAAGACACGCGCTTTGTGGCCTTGAAATTGAAGAAGTGACGGGCGGTGATTTACGCCGACGTCTGATCATCATCGGGCGATAGGGTCACAACCGGGCGCAGCATCGGGCGTTTGACGCCGAACACAGGTGCACGCGGTGGCCGGATGGGGATCACATCTTCTGCGGACGTGGCCAGTTCGCGCGGCGGGCGATCCAGATTAAGCCCCGTGCCAATGCCACTTTCCACCACTAGGTCTTGGCCGCCGCCAATCATCAGCAGATGTTCAACATCATCACGCCGGATCAGGACCAAGCGGCGCGACTGATCGATTTCGCAATATTCAATGAGACCAAGGCGCATGCCCTTGCGGCCCCGGGCACGACCCCTGATCATACGGAAGATGATCATCAAGACGACAAGTACCGCCAGCACGGCGAGGCCTGCGAGAATATAATTCAGATAGGGTTGAAGCTCGGCCATGGCGGGTTCCTTCACTGTTGGGTCACAACCCTAACATGTTTTTGTACAGAACGAAAAGGGTCTTGGCACCGGACAGTGCGCCGCCAATTGTCTAGCGCGAAGCTTGGCGCTTTGCACTATATTCGATTTCGATTCGGGGAATGGCATGACAGGCGCGACAAGTGGAAATCCTTTGATGAGGCCAATGCTGGCCAATGTGATTTTGCCCTTCGCTGCTGCCGCGCTGGCCTTTGTTGGGTTTTTCAATTTTGTGCCGCAGCCCTTTACGATTTCGGCAGAGGCGCTGCGCTGGCTGGTTTACATTTTATGCTTTCTTGGCGTGGTTTGGATTTTCGCCAGCCTGTTTCGCATGGTTTTAAAGGCGCATCCTGAGGCGGATCGGCAATTCTGTGATGTGCTGGCCGATGCCTCCGGCGATCCCGCAGTGGTTGTCGATGCCAAGGGCCGTGCGGTTTATGCCAATGGGCCTTATTTGAAGCTGGCGTCGAAAGCTGGGGTTTCGCGTTTGATCGGTTTTGATGTGCTCTATTCAGGCTATTCCGATTTTGTCGAGCCGATCTATCAATTGGGGCAGCTGGCGAAAAGCAATACAGCGGCAACACGCGATTTGCGCTTGTCGGCGGGGTCATCTGCTCCTTTTGCTGCGGTGGACAGCGCCAAATGGTTGCGGCTTTCGGTGGCACCGCTCGGGGCCAACAATCGCGGCGGCACAACGCTGTGGCGGTTGATTGATATTACGCAAGACCGGGCCCATCAGGAACATGCCTTTTCACGGTTGCAATTCATCATCTCTTATCTGGACCAAGCGCCTGTCGGTTTTTTCTCCACGCTGCCCAATGGCAAAGTTGATTATGTGAACGCCACACTGGCCACGTGGCTCGGGTTTGATTTGGGCGATGTGCAATCAGGCAAGCTGAAGCTTGAAGAGCTTTTGGGCGCCGAGGGGGCTAAGGTTATTGGCTCGGTTACGCCGGTTGCTGGCGAGCACCGGGTAGATCGTTTTCTTTTGCCGCTGAAAGGCAAGAATGGCCAGAGCGAAGTTTTCAAACTGGTCAACCGGGCGGACTTTGATGGCGAAGGCAAGGCCTTGCCGGCGCGCTGCATGGTGATGCGCAATGAAGATAGCGATGTGGGGGCCACGGATGCGCAGTTGGCGCGGTTTGTTGCGGCCATTCCCATTGGCTTTGCCGAGATGGACGGCAAGGGCAAGATTGTGAATGCCAATGCGGCGTTTCTCAGCTTGGCTCCCGATTTGGGCCGTGGATCGCTTTTGACTGGACTGCTGGATAGCGACAGTGGCGCGGCCTTACGCAAATTGGTGGCGGAGATTGCGGCCAAGCCTGATCAAGCGCTGCCCATGGACGCAAGGTTTTCAGGCGCTGAGCTGCGCAGCGCACATTTTACCTTGAGCGCATCGGGCACAGCAAACCATGTTTCGATTTTCGCGATCGACAAAACTGAAAGCAAACTTCTGGAAGCGCAATTGGCGCAGAGCCAGAAGATGCAGGCCATTGGGCAATTGGCTTCAGGCCTGGCGCATGACTTCAACAATATGCTGACGCCGATCATTGGTTTTGCGGATTTGCTTTTGACTAAGATGCGACCCACTGATCCATCGTTCCAAGATGTGATGAGCATCAAACAGAACGCCAACCGCGCGGCAGGTTTGGTGCGCCATCTTCTGGCTTTCTCGCGCAAGCAGACGATGTTGCCCAAGCCGCATGATCTTTCGGACTCGATGTCTGACCTTGGGATTTTGCTTAAACGCGTGGTGGGCGAGAAGATTGAACTCACGATCAACCATGGCCGTGGGCTGTGGCCTGTGATGGTGGACATTCATCAGTTGGAGCAGGTTCTCGTCAACCTCGCTTCGAACGCGCGAGACGCCATGCCCAAGGGTGGGCGGCTGGAACTTTCGACCTGCAATGTGCCCGCCGCGACTGCGCATGACGTGGGCCATGATCTGCCTGCCGCAGATTACGTGATGGTTCAGGCAGTTGACACGGGCCAGGGCATTCCCAAAGACATCATGAATAAGATTTGGGATCCCTTCTTTACCACCAAGGACGTGGGCAAGGGCACGGGGCTTGGGCTTTCGATGGTCTACGGCTTTGTTAAACAATCGGGCGGCTTCATCTATTGCGACAGCGAAATCGGCAAGGGCACCAAGTTCCGCATTTTCCTGCCACGCCTTTTGCAAGACCTGACGCTGATCGAAGCGCCAAAGCCCATTGAAGTGGAAGCCAAGCGCGAGGACTTCTCGGGCCGTGGGCGGGTTTTGATTGTGGAAGACGAAGATTCGGTTCGCGCTTTTGCGGCGCGGGCACTTTCATCGCGAGGTTATACTGTTGTGGAAGCCAACAGCGGCGAAATGGGGCTTGAGGTTGTGGAGGGTGATGCCGATGGATTTGAGCTTATTCTCTCGGACGTGGTGATGCCTGAAATGGATGGCCCCACAATGCTGAAAGAGCTGCGGCGGCGCAATGTGACAAGCAAATTCATCTTCATGTCGGGCTATGCCGAGGACGCGTTTGAGAAGGCGGCGGATGGGCCCACGGATTATGCTTTTCTGCAGAAGCCGTTTTCATTGAAACAGCTGGTGGAAAAGGTGAAGGCAGAATTGGGTTAGGTTTAGTCGCTTGCATCAAACTGTGAGGTGCTGCACCTAATTTATTGAAGTGAAGACGAAAAATAGCATTTGAAGATTTCTCTTGCGCTTGGAACTAAAATAGAACATAAACAAAACAAGCGCAGAACACAGTTCTGGGTGGTTGGTTTGGTTCACAAATTCAGTTTCATGGGATAAGAGGAGAAGTGATATGGGGCAGGCTCAACTGAAAGTCGTTGAAAACATGGGTACGGACAGGACCAAAGCGCTGGAAGCAGCACTCAGTCAGATTGAACGGGCTTTTGGCAAGGGTTCGATCATGAAGCTGGGGGCCAATCAGGCCCTTGAAGTTGAGGCGATTTCGACAGGCTCTCTGGGCCTTGATATTGCGCTTGGCATTGGCGGGTTGCCACGCGGCCGCGTGATTGAAATTTATGGTCCGGAATCTTCTGGCAAGACGACACTGGCCTTGCAGGTGATTGCTGAGGCCCAGAAGGGCGGCGGCATCTGCGCCTTTATCGATGCTGAACATGCGATGGACCCGATTTATGCCAAGAAGCTTGGCGTCAATATCGATGAGCTGTTGATCTCGCAACCCGATACGGGCGAGCAGGCGCTGGAAATTGCCGATACTTTGGTGCGTTCCGGTGCGGTTGAAATTCTGGTGGTGGACTCAGTTGCGGCTTTGACACCCAAGGCCGAGTTGGAAGGCGAGATGGGGGATTCACTCCCTGGCCTGCAGGCCCGCCTGATGAGTCAGGCTTTGCGCAAGCTCACAGGTTCCATCTCCAAATCCAATTGCATGGTGATCTTCATCAACCAGATCCGCATGAAGATTGGTGTGATGTTCGGTTCGCCTGAAACCACCACGGGTGGCAATGCTTTGAAGTTCTATGCTTCGGTGCGCCTGGATATTCGCCGCATTGGTGCGATCAAGGACCGCGAAGAGGTTGTTGGCAATCAGACGCGTGTCAAAGTGGTCAAGAACAAGGTGGCCCCGCCGTTCAAGATGGTGGAATTTGACATCATGTATGGCGAAGGCATTTCCAAGGTGGGCGAACTTGTCGATCTTGGTGTGACTGCCGGTGTTGTCGATAAATCTGGCTCTTGGTATTCCTATGAGGGCGAGCGCATCGGCCAGGGCCGCGACAATGCCAAGGTTTTCCTGAAGCAGCATCCAGACATTGCCAATAAGATTGAAGCGGCCATCAGGGCCAATGCGGGCCTGATCGCGGCGCGCATCACTACCGGCTCGATCAAAGATGATGACGACGGCGAGGCTTAAGGCCCGCTCTTCATTTTAATAGAAAATCAGTTTCGGCCCCGGTTGGGCTGATCCCAAGGCAGGTTGCCCCACAACCAACCCCTGCCACCTCGCCGCCAGGTCCTGTCGATCTGGCGGTTTTTTTGTGGGGCGGGGTGCAATTTCGGGCCTGGCGCGGGCGGGCGGATCATCTGGCCTCACCTCGCCAGAAATTCTGGACGTTTGGGTTTTGACACCTTATGAGAACTGCAAACTCAATTTAGGCATGTTCATGACTGGCTTAGCGCAAATCCGTTCGACGTTTCTCGATTACTTCCACCGCCAAGGCCACGAGGTTGTCCCATCTTCCTCACTGGTGCCGCGCAATGACCCGACATTGATGTTCGCCAATTCGGGCATGGTGCAATTCAAGAACGTGTTTACGGGGGTTGAAAAACGGCCCTATACGCGGGCGACGTCGGCGCAGAAATGTGTGCGCGCCGGTGGCAAGCACAATGACCTCGACAATGTCGGCTATACGGCGCGGCACCACACTTTTTTCGAGATGCTCGGTAATTTTTCCTTCGGCGATTATTTCAAACCCAATGCCATTGAGTGGGCGTGGACCTTGATCACCAAGGAATATGGCCTGCCCAAGGACCGCCTTTCGGTCACTGTCTATCATGACGACGACGATGCCTTCAATTTATGGAAGAAAGTGGCGGGGCTGCCGGACAGCCGCATCATTCGCATTCCCACCTCTGACAATTTCTGGGCCATGGGTGACACGGGGCCCTGTGGACCTTGCTCTGAGATCTTCTTTGATCATGGTGACAAGATTTGGGGTGGGCCGCCCGGTTCGCCCGAACAAGATGGCGACCGCTTTATTGAAATCTGGAATCTCGTGTTCATGCAATATGAACAGCAGAGCAAGGATGTGCGGGTCAGCCTGCCTAAGCCATCGATTGATACGGGCATGGGGCTGGAGCGCATTGCTGCAGTTTTGCAGGGTACGCATGATAATTATGAAACGGATTTGTTTCGCGCGTTGATTTCCAACATTGAGGAAAACACCGGCGTTGCCGCAAAGGGCGATGCCAAGGCCTCGAACCGGGTGATTGCCGATCATCTGCGCGCCACGTCTTTCATGATTGCGGATGGGGTGATGCCCTCCAACGAAGGGCGGGGTTACGTTTTGCGCCGCATCATGCGCCGTGCGATGCGCCATGCCGAATTGCTCGGCGTGAACGAGCCTTTGATGTGGAAACTGGTGCCATCTTTAGTGCGCGAGATGGGGGCGGCCTATCCTGAGCTCACGCGTGCCCAGCCGATGATCACCGAAACTTTGAAGCTGGAAGAGACGCGCTTTCGCGCTACTTTGGTGCGCGGGCTTAAACTTCTGGCAGACGAATCCTCCACCCTCACCATGGGGGATGTGTTTTCTGGCGAAACCGCTTTCAAACTTTATGATACCTTTGGCTTCCCGCTCGATTTGACCCAGGACGCATTGAAAGCGCGCGGCGTCACTGTTGATGGCGATGCATTTGCGAAATCCATGGCCAAGCAAAAGTCCGATGCCCGCGCTGCCTGGAAAGGCTCGGGCGAGGCCAAGACCGACAGCGTGTGGTTTGATATTCGCGAGCGGGTCGGGGCCACAGAATTCCTTGGTTATGACACCGAACGCGCCGAAGGCGAAGTCATGGCCTTAACGCTGGACGGCAAAGATGTGACGGCGCTTAATCACGGCCAGAGCGGGGCCATTCTGGTCAACCAAACGCCGTTTTATGGCGAGAGCGGCGGGCAGACGGGTGATCAAGGCGTTATCCGCCGCGCTGATGGAGCATTGTTTCGCGTGACGGACACGCAAAAGCGTTTGGGCGATGTGTTTGTGCATTATGGCATCGTTGAAAAAGGCACGTTCCGTCCCGGCCAGGCGGTTGAGATGGAAGTCGATCATGGGCGGCGCTTTAACAACCGGGCGCATCATTCGGCCACGCATCTGCTGCATGAGGCGCTGCGGCGCGTGCTCGGCGATCATGTCGCGCAGAAGGGCTCTCTCGTTGAGCCTGGGCGTTTGCGCTTTGACTTCTCGCATTCCAAGGGCATGAGCCATGATGAAGTGGCGCGGGCCGAAACCATTGCCAATGACGTGGTGTTGCAGAATGAAGCGGTGACGACGCGGTTGATGTCTGTCGATGCGGCCATTGCCGAAGGGGCCATGGCCCTGTTTGGCGAAAAATATGGCGATGAAGTGCGCGTCGTCTCGATGGGTCGCAATGCACCGGGCGACAAGCGCGCGATCTATTCGCTTGAGCTCTGCGGCGGCACGCATGTGGCGCGGACGGGCGATATTGGTCTCATCAAGATCATCGCAGAAACCGCTTCTTCGGCTGGCGTGCGGCGGATGGAAGCCGTTGTCGGTGATGCGGCGCGGGCCTATTTGGGCGAGCAGGACAGACGCGTGCTTGCCGCTGCAGCGGCGTTGAAAGTGGCGCCCGCTGATGTGGTTTCACGTATCGACGCTTTGCTCGACGAGCGGCGCAAAATGGAACGCGAATTGGCTGAAGCCAAGCGCGCCTTGGCGATGGGCGGTGGCGGCAAATCAGACACGCAAGTGAGTGAGATCAAAGGCATCAAATTCATCGGGCGCATACTCAAAGGTGTGGCCGCCAATGATTTGAAAGCGCTGGCGGACGAGGGCAAGAAAACTTTGGGTTCAGGCATCGTTGCTCTGGTGGCGCAGGCCGAAGACGGCAAGGGTGCTGTAGTTGTGGCCGTGACGCCTGATCTTGTCGCAAAGTTCAATGCGGTTGATCTGGTGAAGGCGGGCGCTGCTGTTCTGGGCGGCAAGGGCGGCGGCGGGCGGCCTGACATGGCGCAGGCCGGCGGGCCGGATGGTGCAAAAGCGGAAGAGGCTTTGGCAGCGATTATGGCGCTGCTCTAATCCTTATCGGGAAATTGACGTGAGGCAAGGCGGATCAAATCTTCTGCGCTCCGCGTTGCACTGGTTTCAAACTCCGGCAATTGATGCAAGGTTTTGAACCAGGGCAGGCGGCTTTCGATGCCAATCTGGCGGGTGAAGGTGATGCCTGATGGGTCGTCCAAGGTTCCGGCGGCCAGATCGATGAAATCTTCACCCGCCTCATACATGGACAAAGGCGTGCCGCATTTTGCGCAAAAACCGCGCGCGACACGGGCAGATGAGTGAAAAGTAGCAGGTTTTTCTTTGGTCCAGTTGAAGTTTGCCAGCGGCACTTCGATAAAAGCTGCACCCCAATTGCCAAAGGCTTTTTGGCACATGCGGCAATGGCAAATCTCGGCGGCGCGCGGCGCGCCCTGAAACTCATAGCGCAGCGCACCGCATTGGCAACCACCAGTTGTTTGGTTTTGTTTCATTTCAGTTGCGTGCGTTAGGGCCAAATTTACCTCTTTTACCGATACTCTCGCCCACCCGGCAACCACTGAATCGCTTCGGGTCCGGGGATTTGATGGTCAAAATATTAGCTTCACACGCAGCAGGATTTCGGCTGGCGCGGATAATTGGTTTTTTGCTGATTCCGATTTTTTATCTGTCATTCGTTCTCGTCAGCGACACTTTGCATGAGCGCGCTGCTTTGCGCGCCAATCGTAATGCGCTGCAACTGATGGATTTTACATTCCAGACCATGTTGGATTTGGCTGAAGGTTGGAGCGCATCTGACCACCGCACACAGCTTCTGGCGCAAGGCCCGGCACTGGCCGAAGGTGTGAGCGTTGTGCCAGAGTTTCAGGCTTTGCAAAAAGCCTTTGCTGCTAAAGATTCGACCAAGCGTGAAATCTTGCAAAAGGGCGCTGCCTTGATGACGGCTTTGGGCGATGGGCCGGGCCGCACGATTGGCGCGAACCGCGAGGCCAGTGCCTTGTCAATGTTGGGGGCCGAACTGCTGCCGCGCTTGGTGCTCAATTTCGAACAGCTGCATCGTACAACCGAAGATTCGATGATGGACCACGAGATGGCCACGCAAAAGCTGCCAGATATTGCTGCCGGTGCAACAACGCTTGAGTTTCTGGCCCGCCAATTGGGAGTGGGCACCGTACAGGCCCGCGCGGCTAGCGATATGCCTTCGGCTTATAATCGCTTGTTGCAGACCAGTTGGTGGCTGACGTTTGATGCAGCCCATGACAAGGCGCTTGCTTTCAGCAGCCATGAAGACAGCGCAAGTGCGGTGCGTGGCCTTGAGAGTGCGATGAATTTTTCAGCCCATAAGTGGGTGAGCACGGTGCAAAGCGCTTGGAATGATGTTGACGCGCGGTTGGTGGATATTTCGAACGCCAAACAAAATGAATTGAATGCCTGGACCTATCGCACCCTGGGTTTTTCCCTTGTGGCGATTATTCTGGGCCTGGGCGCTGCCGTTTCACTGTTTCGTAAAACGCTGCGGCAGTTGGATGATCTTGATCTTTCACGCCAGCACGCCGTTGAGGCGCGGGGCGTTGCGGAACGAGGCTCGGCTGAGCTTGCATCGTTGAATGAAGATATGGGGCGTATCAATATTGAGATGAGCGAAAACCTGAAGGCACTTCGGGTTGCACAGGACCAGGTGATCAAGAAAAGCCGAATGGAACAGATGGGTCAGCTGACCGCGACTATCGCGCATGAGCTGCGCAATCCACTGGGCGCGGTGCGTACGTCTGCGTTTTTATTGGAGCGCAAAACCAAAGGCAAGGATCTGGGCATTGATGGGCAGCTGAAACGCATCAACAATGGTGTGACGCGCTGTGATGCCATTATCACACAGTTGTTGGACTTCTCGCGCAGCAAACAGATTGTGACGCATAGTGAAGATCTGGATTCATGGTTGGAAAATACGATTGGCGAAGAGGCACAACGGCTTCCAGCGAGTGTCTCTGTTTCTTGCAACCTTGGCCTTGGCGGAATGCTGGTGCCCTTTGATGCTTCACGCTTGCACCGGGCGCTGAGTAATCTCATTTCCAATGCGGTTGAGGCGATGGTGGGAAATGGCGATGGACAGCTTCGCAACGCCACGCCGAACCCGCAGGTCACCATCACATCGCGGCAGGTTGGCGCGTTTGCGACCATCGAAATAAAAGACAATGGTCCGGGCATTAAACCTGATGACATGCGGCGCATCAGAGAACCGTTGTTTACCACCAAGAATTTCGGAACGGGCTTGGGGTTGCCTGCCGTGGAACAAATTGTGGTTCAACATGGTGGCACGCTGCATATTGTTTCGGAGTTTGGGCAAGGCTCGACATTTACTTTGCACCTGCCGATTGCGCAGAGTGTCGAGGTAGCAGCATGACCATTATGGTGGGAGAGTAAAAGTGAAAGCCGAAGCAAAGTGTGCGTTGAGCGCAGAGTTTTTGCTACAAATCTTGGACGCGATTCCGGTGCCCATTTTTGCCAAGGACGATCAAGCGCGGTTTATTTTTTCCAACGCTAGACATAACCAACTTTTGGACCGCCCGCATGAGATTTTAATCGGTAAATCTGATGCCGATTTTTACCCGGCTGAAATTGCCGCTGGTTTTCTGGCCAATGATCGAAGTGTGATCGAGACCGGGGTTACATCATCAGTTGAGGAAAGTGCTTCGCTGCGTGAGGGCATGACGCAATCTGTTCTCACCACCAAAGTGCGAATGGCAGCGGATGATGGCAAAAACTATTTGGTGGGGATCAATTACAGCCTCACTGAAATAAAAAAACGCGAGGAGCAATATCGGGCGTTGGCTGAAACAGTGCCCGTTGGCGTGGTCCAAATTGAGGAAGATGACTCGATTAGCTTCTGCAATCCCTTGCTTCACGCGTATTTCGCGAGGTTTGACGGTGCGCTATCACTTGCCGGGCTGCGTGGTCTATTGAGGCAGGGCGATACGTTCCCGGGCCAAGCGGCGCGATTTGAATGTGATTTGCCAGGCCAAGCTGGAGCTGGGCGGCGGGTGCTGGTGATCAGTTCTGGTTGGCTTTTGCTCAGTAAAAATAAACACCGATCCGCCATCGTGAGCGTTGTCGACATTTCCGAGAATGCTGAGCTGAAGCGCATCAATGAAGAAATTCTACGGCTCAACCGCGAATTGGCTGGCAGCATGAAGCAGCTGAAAGATGCGCAAGACGCTTTGGTCAAAAAAGGCAGGATGGAGCAGATGGGGCAATTGACGGCGACGATTGCGCATGAGCTGCGCAACCCTTTGGGGGCGGTGCGCACCTCCGTGTTTCTTGTCGAACGCAAGATCAAAGACAAAGGCCTTGCGGTTGAATCGCAGTTGCAGCGGATCAACAATGGGGTGACGCGGTGTGACGCGATTATTACTCAGCTGTTGGATTTTTCACGCACCAAGAAACTTGAGTGTCGGTCCGATGATATGGATCAATGGTTAGCGAAGATCGTGGAAGAAGAGGCCCGACGTTTGGCCGCATGTATCGAAGTTGAATGTACGCTGGGGCTGGATGGCGCTTTGGTGCCGTTTGATCCGAGCCGCTTGCAGCGGGCCTTGCTCAATCTGATCTCAAATGCCGCCGAAGCCATGGTGGGCAATGGTGACGTGCCCTTGCCGAGCCAGAAGGAACCGCCGCGCATCCGCATTCGGACGCGCAAAGTTGGTGGCTTTGTTGAAATTGAAGTGGCCGATAATGGGCTGGGCATTTCACCTGAGGCTTTAGAGCGTGTGCGCGAACCTTTGTTTACGACAAAAAGTTTTGGCACGGGCCTTGGCCTGCCTGCGGTGGAGCAGATCGCGGCTCAGCATGGCGGATCGCTGGACGTTTCATCGGAGCTGGGGCGCGGGGCATGTTTTGTGGTGCGCTTGCCGCTCATCGGAATTGAACAAGGGGAGGCTGCCTAATGCGACACTTGAAAATCCTGGTTGTTGATGACGACAGGGACAATGCTGATTCCCTTGGTGAGTTATTTGCAATGGAAGGCCATGATGTGCGCGTTGTTTACAGCGGGCAGGAAGCTATTCATGCCTATTTACAAGCTGATTTTGAGCTGGCTTTTATCGATGTGATGATGCCGGGGATGAATGGCGTTGAAAGCTTCATGGAAATCCGCAAGATGAAGCCCAAGGCCAATGTCTTTATGATGTCGGGCTATAGCGTGGAGGAACTGCTGCGCCAGGCGATGTCAAACGGTGCGCGTGGCATGTTTGCCAAGCCGGTTGATCCACAAACACTGCTCTCCACCGTCAATGAGATTGGCGAGAACGGCGTGTTGGTGGCGCAGGGGCAGGGGCCGCTGTTCTTTAGTGAGTTGCAAAGGCTGGCCAGCGAAGGCAAAACGCGCTGCCGCATCATCAATTCGCCCGGCGCTTTGGAACGTGGCGGAACTGAAGGCGATATGCTGGTTCTCAATATGAACCAGCCGCTGATTGACACGATTGGGCTTTATGCCGCTTTGCGCAAGGTGCAGGATTTGCCACCCACCGCCATATTAACGCCGCAGCTGCCCAGCGAAAAAAGCGAGGATTGTTTCCACGACATGTTGGTGACCGGAATTTTAAGCAAACCTTTTGATCCTGACCGGGTGCTTTCACATATCCAGACGGTTGCAGCATAATAAATCAAATGAGGCGATAAATGACCAAGCAGTTGAGAATTTTAGTGGTGGATGACGATGTGGAAAACGCTGCATCTTTGGCCGAGTTGTTTGAAGCGGACGACCACCGCGTCACCGTTGCTCATGATGGGCAGCAGGCCATTGATGCCTATGCACTTGCAGATTTTGACCTGAGCTTTTTTGACGTGATGATGCCTGTCAAAAATGGTGTCGAGAGCTTTCTCGAAATCCGCATGATGCATCCCAATGCCAAAGTTTATTTCATGACAGGATATTCTGAGAGCGAGCTTCTTGATAAGGCCCGTGGCGGCGGTGCCATGGGTGTTTTCGGCAAGCCCGCGGACCCCGCCGTGTTGCTCGATGTGGTGGAACGCCAGGCGGCTTGAGTTGACATGTCTCCTCCCGTTGAAGAAACGGGAGAGGACGGTTTTTATCCCATCGCCTTTTTCAGATTTGCGTCTACCGCGTCAATGAAGCCCTCTGTTGTCAGCCATCGTTGTTCGGGGCCGACGAGAACGGCCAAGTCTTTTGTCATCTTGCCTTGTTCGATGGTGGCCACCGTGACGCGCTCTAACTCGTTGGCGAATTTCAACAACGCCTCGTTGTCATCCAACTTGGCGCGGTGTTTGAGGCCGCCGGTCCAGGCATAGATTGATGCGGTGGAATTGGTGCTGGTGGGTTTGCCTTGTTGGTGCAAGCGGTAATGGCGCGTCACTGTGCCGTGGGCCGCTTCGGCCTCAACGGTTTTGCCATCAGGCGTGAGCAACACAGACGTCATCAGGCCCAATGAGCCATAGCCTTGGGCGACGAGATCAGACTGCACATCACCATCATAATTTTTGCAGGCCCAGATATAGCCACCCGTCCATTTCATGGCGCTGGCCACCATGTCGTCAATCAATCGGTGTTCATAGGTGATTTTGTTTGCGTCATAATCTGCTTTAAATTCGGCATCGAAAACGGCTTGGAAAATATCTTTGAAGCGGCCGTCATAGGCTTTCAAAATTGTGTTCTTGGATGAGAAATAAACTGGCAGTTTGCGTTGCAGGCCATAGTTCAAGGAGGCGCGGGCGAATTCCATGATGGAGTCATCCAAGTTATACATGGCCATAGCCACGCCGGCGCCGGGGGCCTTGAACACTTCTTTCTCGATCACCTTGCCATCATCGCCGACGAATTTCATCGTCAGCGTGCCCTTGGTGGGGAAGGTGAAGTCGGTGGCGCGGTATTGATCACCGTAGGCGTGACGGCCAATGATGATGGGCTTGGTCCAGCCCGGAACCAAGCGCGGCACATTTTGGCAGATGATGGGTTCGCGGAAAATGCAACCGCCCAGAATGTTGCGGATGGTGCCGTTGGGCGATTTCCACATTTGCTTCAGGTTGAATTCTTTGACGCGGGCTTCATCGGGCGTGATCGTGGCACATTTGACGCCGACGCCGTAAAGCTTGATGGCGTTTGCGGCATCGATGGTGACTTTATCATCTGTCGCATCGCGGTGTTCCATGCCGAGATCATAATATTTCAGATCAATATCGAGATAAGGCAAGATCAGTTTGGTCTTGATCAAATCCCAGATAATCCGCGTCATCTCATCGCCATCAAGTTCGACAACGGGATTGGCAACTTTGATCTTGTTCATGGCGAGGCCTTTGGCTGGGGTTGATTTGCTGGCGGCTATAGCAGGCGCAACGCGCAGCTGTAAATCAGCGCTTTAGTTTAATCGCAACCTTCTTGGTTGCCTTTGCCGCCTTGGGTGGCAGGGTGTTGTTGAAGGCCAAGGCTATTTCCAGCCAGCGCTTGATTTGTGCTTCGGATTTGCAGCCTTCAGGTGCCACAATAATCCAGCCCGGCATCTTGCGCCCACGCATTTCCATTACGGAAGCGCCCGGAAGTTTGGCGGCTTTGGCCTCGTCAACCTTGCCGACGCGCACAATCAGCCCATCGCGCTGTGTGCCGATCACCAGGTTCCCATTCCGCATGAAACCAGTTCCCGAGAACATTTTCTGGGCACTGGCCCCCAATGGAGCCAAGCGTGTGGAGAGTTCGGCAAGTAGATCCATGTCATGAAAGTTAGACCCGGCTGGGTGGGTGTTTCAATAACAATCGGCAATGAATGTATTTTGTCAGTGGTCAGACACGCTGCCTTTGGCTAGGCAGGAGTTCAGTGATTTGGGTAAAGACATGACTGAAAGTGTTGCCACCATAGCGCCAAAGCCCGAGCCAAAGGGCTTGCGGGGCTTTTTTGCCAAGTTGGGGCCGGGGCTTATTGCCGGGGCGGCGGATGATGACCCATCGGGCATTGCCACGTATTCGATCGCTGGCGCGCAATTTGGCACCCAGCTGTTGTGGACGGCGTGGTTCACCTGGCCATTGATGGCCTTTGTGCAGATGATGTGTGCGCGTATCGGCATGGTGACCGGCAAAGGGCTGGCCGGCGCGCTGAGTGCTAAATTCCCCAAGCCTGTGATGATGGCGGTTTGCGTTTCGCTTCTGGCGGCGAATAGCATCAACGTTGGCGCTGATCTCTCGGGCATGGCCGACGCGGCAGAGCTTTTGACTGGGATCAGTTCACATATTTATGTCGTGCTGCTGGGCGTGGGGATCAGCTGGGCGGTCATCCGGTATCGCTATCACCAAATTGCCAATGTGCTCAAATGGCTGGCCATGGTTTTAGGTGCCTATGTCATCACTGGTTTTCTGATCAAGCCGGATTGGGCCAGCGTGTTTGGCAGTTTCACCAGGATTTCAGTTCCGCAGAATGGTGGGCTGGCGATGATCGTGGCGATCTTCGGCACCACCATCAGCCCCTATCTATTCTTCTGGCAGGCGGCCCAAGAAGTCGAAGAAGAAAAGACAATGGGGCGGCGCATGTTGAAAAGCCGTCAGGGGGCCACAAGCAAAGAAATTGAAGACCGCATCATCGATGTGGGCTTTGGCACATTCTTTTCCAATCTGGTGATGTTTTTTGTGATCCTCTGCACGGCTTTGACGCTCAACGCACACGGCGTCACGACGGTTTCGACCTCGCGCGATGTGGCCGAAGCTTTGCGTCCATTGGCGGGCAATGCAGCCATGTTGCTCTATACATTTGGCATTATTGGGGTTGGGCTTTTGGCTATTCCCACACTGACGGGTTCTGCCGCTTATGCCTTTTCTGAAACCTTTCGCTGGCGCGGCGGGTTGGATGAGAAGTGGTGGCAGGCGCGGGCGTTTTATGGCGTAATTGTGCTTTCCACGGCTGTCGGCATTGCCATGGATTTCATCGGCATCAATCCGGTTTCGGCACTGTTTTGGACCGCGGTGATCAATGGTGTTCTGGCGCCGTTTCTGCTGGTTGGCGTTTTGCTGGTGGCGCGGGATCATAAAATTATGCTGGGCCAGCCCAGCTCGATGATGAGCCAGATCGTCGTGGGGCTGACGATTTTGATCATGTTTGGGGCGGCCGTCGGCGTGTTTGTCTTTTGACAGATTCGCTCAGGCATGGCAGGGCAGGGTGATGAGCCCTCCCACGCCTTCGGCCAATGCCTTTCACTCTCCCGCCTATGTCAAATATTTCATCAGCCGCGTGGGGCATAGTTTTGCTTTGCAGATTGTTTCCACCGCCATTGGCTGGCAGGTTTATGCCATCACGCATCAGCCGATCTATCTGGCCTATGTGGGGCTTGCGGTGTTTCTGCCGGTTTTGTTTTTGGTTCTTCCATCAGGCTATGTGGCAGACCATTACGATCGGCGCATGGTTTCGGCTGTCTGTTTTGCGCTGGAGGCCATTGCGGCGCTCGGGCTGGTGATCTTTTCGATGGGATCGCAAACCACCGTTTGGCCAGTGTTTGTCTTTCTGAGTTTGCTCGGTGTCGCCTCTGCCTTTGGCAACCCGGCGGCTTCTGCCATCGTCCCGAATTTGCTTTCGAAAGAAGCTTTGCCACATGGCATTTCACTCAACTCCATGACATGGCAGACGTCATCTATCACAGGCCCAGTTATCGGTGGCTTGCTCTATGGCTTTGGCTCGGTTGTTCCCTATGCCGTTTCGTTGCTGTTTTTAGGTGTTGGGCTTGTTGCACTGATTATGATGGGCGAAGTTGATCAACATAAAAATGAGCAAAGCGAGGGCGGGTTGAAAACCATGCTGGCAGGTTTTGCGTTCATCTTGAGCGAGCCCATTGTGCTGGGTGCGATTTCACTTGATCTTTTTGCAGTGCTTCTCGGCGGGGCCGTGGCTTTGATGCCAATCTATGCGAGCGACATTTTGCATCTGGATTCTGCGGGGCTTGGATTGCTGCGTTCAGCACCCGGCGTGGGGGCGATTGCGGTTAGTCTTTGGCTTTCTAAATTTGGCATAAAGGACCATGCCGGAAAAATTCTATTTGTTGCGGTTGGTCTTTCAGGATTTGCCGTTGTGGTGTTCGGCTATTCGCTCTTGCCTTGGCTATCAATTTTGGCTTTGGCGCTTTATGGTGCCTTTGACATGATAAGCGTTTATGTGCGCGAGGTTTTGATGCAGCTGTGGATCCCTGATGCCGTGCGGGGGCGCGTCAATGCCGTCAACAATGTGTTCATCGGCGCGTCCAACCAATTGGGCGAGGTGCGCGCCGGGTTTGTGGCAGCATTCATCGGCGCAGTTCCCGCCGCAGTGATTGGCGGCGTGGGCACGATGATCGTGGCCGGGGCCTGGAGTTACATGTTCCCCAAACTCCGCAATGCACGGAAACTGACGGGGCGGGATTAGGTGATTTCGATGATTTGGTCTTTGCTTTTCAACCGCGCCAGAATTTCTGGCGGCCGCGCTTAGAAACCCTCAAGCAATTGACGGTGATTGGCATTGCCAACCCGGTACCACACGAACCTTGCGCGATCATCAAGTTTGGCTTGTTCGACAAAATCGTTGTCTTTCGAAACCAACACTGCTTGCGTCTCACAAGCAGTTGCCAAATTGCGGCATCGGATAGTGTTTTGGGACCGAGGCCGCGCACATGTTGTGCCTCAAGACCCTGTGCCCGCAAAGCGATAGCGAAGGAACGTGGAAACATGGCATCAATCAGAAACCGCATTATTCCGCAGCAAAGGTTTGATGGGACAAAACTTTGGCCGCATAATCCAGCGCTGCCGTGATGTCTTGATCTTCCAACTCATATTCTTTGCGAATGGAGGCGCGGTCTTCGCCTGCTGCCAAGAGTTCCAGGATATCTTGCACCGCGATGCGTGTACCCAGGATACACAGCTTTCCGAAGCGGATTTCCGGGTTGATTGCGACGCATTCTGCCAAGCTAGCCATAGGGCCAAGATAACACGAAAAGTCGAAAATGGAAAGTTGACCCTTTCTTGCTTGTTCGCCAGCCGCTATCTGATGGCGCATGGCTGGCACAGACAAAACCCAAACCCGCGATCTAGGCGCTTCACCCACGGTGGTGTTGGTCAACCCGCAGCTGGGCGAAAACATCGGCATGGCGGCCCGCGCAATGGCGAATTTCGGCATGATGGATTTGGTGTTGATGGACCCGCGCGAAGGCTGGGACAGGGAGAAAGCCTTGGCTGCGGCCTCGGGGGCGGCGGAGACTGTGGCGCGGGCGCGGGTGGCGCCGGCGCTGGCTGAGGCTTTGAAGCCTTTCAACTATGTCTATGCCACCACGGCGCGGCCGCGCGGCATGACCAAGGACGTGGTGACGCCGGAACAGGCGAGCGCTGATATGCATGCGCGTATCGGGCGCGGCGAGAGGGTGGCTATCCTGTTTGGGCGTGAGCGGATTGGCCTGACCAATGATGAAGTTTCGCTGGCAGATGTGATTATCTCAGCACCGGTGAACCCGGCTTATGCCTCGCTCAACATCGCGCAGGCGGTGTTGCTGGTGGGCTATGAGTGGTTCAAGCCGATTGCGCCATCATTGGGCATGGAAACGCAGGAGCTGCCCGCACTCGAAGGGCCGGGTCTGCAAATGCCCGATACACGGCCCGCCACCAAGGAAGAGCTTTATGGTTTCTTCGATCATATCGAAGGCGAACTTGCCACGGCGGGCTTTTTCAAAACTGCCGACAAACGCCCGGGCATGATGCGCAATATCCGCAATGTGTTTGCGCGGGCGGCTTTGACGGAGCAGGAAGTGCGCAGTTTGCGCGGCATTGTTTCGTCGCTCACCAGAGTGCATGAGTTGCGCAAGGAGAAGCGCGGGAAATGACACGGCCACGGATTTTATTGTTTGATAGTGGCATGGGCGGCCTCACAGTGGCCCGCGCGGTGGCCAAGCAGTTGCCGGACGCGCATCTGATTTATTCCGCTGACAACGCCGGCTTTCCTTACGGTGCGTGGAAAGAGAAGCCTTTGGTCGAACGCATCCGCAGCGTGATGGGGGCTTTGATTGAACGCGCCAAGCCGGACATTGTGGTCGTCGCCTGCAACACGGCTTCAACCATCGCCATTGCGGATTTGCGGGCGCATTTCACTGTGCCTTTTGTGGGTACGGTGCCCGCCATCAAGCCCGCAGCGGCGCAAACCAAATCCGGCATCATCGGCGTTCTCGCGACGCCCGGCACTGTGAACCGCGAATATACGCATTCGCTGATCCACACTTACGCCTATCATTGCAAAGTGTTCCTGCATGGTGCGCCGCGCCTTGCAGAAATTGCCGAGCAGAAATTGCGCGGCCACAAGGTGGATATGGCGGAACTCGCCGATGAAGTGGCCCCGGTGTTCAGAAAACGCGATGGCGGGCGCACGGATGTTGTGGTGCTGGGCTGCACACATTATCCGTTGCTGACGGACGAGATTGCTGAAGTGGCCCCGTGGCCCGTCATCTATATCGACCCATCGCCTGCGATTGCCAGACGCGCGGCGGATGTGGCCGAGGAGACAGTGCTGAAAGGGCTGGACGCTGGCGTGCCTGTGCACGGAACAGTGTTGCTGACAGCGGCGCGGAGTGAAACATCAGAAACCTTGGCGGCGTATGACAGCATGGGATTTCCCAAGCATGAGATTTTGGATTTGCCGGTTTAGTTCTTCAGATCAAAACTTCCAGCCCATGTTTATGCACAATCGTCAGAAGCTTGAGCGCCATGCCGCTGGGGCGTTTTGCTCCGGTTTCCCATTTCTCGACGGTTGACTCGCTTGTGTTGAGATATCGTGCGAAGACGGGTTGGCTGACTTTGCTGCGAATGCGTAATTTTTGAATGTCGCGGGGCGAAAACACAATCGTGTCACTCAAACAAGATTCATCAAAATTGCGCATCGTGGCTTTGTCGATTACGCCAACCTTGTTAAGCGCCCTTGCTGATTCATGAATGGCTTCGAAGGCATCACTTTTATATAATTTCTTTTTCATTACTTGTACTCTCGAAGTATTTCGATCCAATTTTTGTTTTCAAGAAGGGTTTTGATTTGCTGGGGTGTCATCGTTGCATAAGCTCTGGCCAGGGCGCGAAATGCCTTCAATTCAGCTTCATCAATATTGGCTCGATCTTTCTTGGCGAAGACATATTCAAAAATCCAAATATCATTTGCCTTTGACAAAATGATGGCGCGATGCTCATTCTTGTTGAGCCGTTTCTTAAACACACCGCCACCCAAGTCATCGGCTTGTCCAAGCATGACTTGGGTGATGGCATTTGACAGCTCTCGGTCTGATATGCGGGCTTTTTTCGCAGCCCTTGCAAACCAAGCCGTTTTGAAACAGCGCATTCTTTTTGGTAGCACCCAGTGCTACAAAAGTCAAATCTGGCATTCGGTTTGAGAATCCCTCCCGCCCCGGCTATCAGCCGCGCACCAGCGGGTTCGCCCGCTTTTTGCTTACCCGTGATGTTGTTTGCAACATCTGTCGGCCCGAAAGGGAAGAGGAGGGTGGGCTCCAACCCAACTGGTTGGGGCTGTAAAGATCGCAACTTAAGTTGTGCGCCTTTGCGCCTCGGCCTCTTTTTGAGAGCTGTAAAATGACAAAGCGTGCAACCGCGAAATATAAGATTGATCGTCGCCTCGGCGAGAACATTTGGGGTCGCCCCAAGTCTCCTGTCAACAAGCGTGAATATGGCCCCGGCCAACACGGCCAGCGCCGCAAGGGCAAGATTTCAGACTTCGGCACGCAGCTGCGCGCCAAGCAGAAGCTGAAGTTCTATTATGGCAGCATTTCTGAGCGCCAGTTTTCGAGCTACTATAAAGAAGCCTTGCGCCTCACAGGTGACTCCTCTGAAAATCTCATCGGCCTTCTGGAGCGCCGCCTTGATGCGGTGGTGTACCGCGCCAAGTTTGCTCTCACCGTGTTTGCTGCGCGCCAGTTCGTGTCGCACGGGCATGTGAAGGTCAATGGCAAGCGTGTCACCATTCCATCCATTCAGCTCAAAGTGGGTGATTTGGTTGAAGTGACCGCCAAGGCCCGCGAATTCCCCGTGGTGATGGAAGCGCTGGCGACAGCTGAGCGCGACACGCCGGATTATATCGAAACCAATGGCAAGGACACGGCGAAGCTGACGCGCATTCCCACGCTGACGGATGTACCATATCCTGTGCAGATGCAGCCCGCGCTCGTGGTGGAATTCTATTCGCGCTGATTTTTTGCGGCGTGGTGTGAAATTGAACGGCGGGGGAAACCTCGCCGTTTTGTTTTTGATCATTCAATGTCATCCCCGCACGTGTTGCGGGGATGACATTGTTGATGTGGACGCAGGAGTTTGAAATGAGCGACACGGTGGACCGGATTGACGACCTTGAACTGCGACTGTCGCATCAAGACAAGGCGCTCAGCGATCTCAATGACATGGTTCTGGCGCAGTGGCGCAAGATCGAGGCGCTGGAGCGGCAACTCAATCGCATGGGTGAAGAGATGCAGGATATGACACAAGCATCAGCGCCCGTGGATAAACCACCGCATTATTGAAACGCCGCTGCCACCTTCGCGTCCGCCACGGCAAAGCAACCCGCAATCGTTGGGCTGATCGGGAGTTCGCGGTAGGCGCCCAGCGCGCCGTTGTCGTGCAGGCGGCCGGCAAGCCCGGGCTCATCGCTGGTCACTAGCCAGATAAAATCAAAGCTCGATTGGCGGACCACATTGGCGCCTGCGGCCACGATGGTGGCCATTGCCTGGTTTTCTTGAACGCCCGGTTCAAACACCGCGAGCATCGTGCCTGTGGCCTCAGGCGGCAGGGCGCTGCGATGCATCAGGAATGTCATCACTGCGACCCAGGCCAGCAACACGCCTGCGAAGAGCGAAAGCGCCAAGCGATGGCCTGGCCAGATCATGCCGCCGCAAAGCTTGCGGCGCGGCGCTCACGGATGGGCAAGTGCACGATGGCTGCGAAAACTCCCAGACCCACGCTCATCCACCAGACGGGATTGTAGGAACCGAACATGTCATAGAATTTTCCGCCTAGCCAGACGCCGAGGAATGAGCCGATCTGGTGGCTTAAAAACACAAAGCCATAGAGCGTTCCCATATAGCGGGTGCCGAACATCACCGTGATCAGACCCATAGTGAGGGGCACTGTCGAGAGCCAGAGCAAGCCCATGGTTGCGGTGAAGAACAAGGTTGAGGTTTGGGTGATCGGTAGAAGGATGAAGGCCGCAATCGCGGCGGCACGCATCACATAGATCAAACTCAAGGGCACACGTTTTTCGCCGCGCCCGCCGATGATGCCTGAGGTATAGGATCCCACCACATTGAACAGGCCGATCAGTGCCATGGCGAAGCCGGCGAATTCCTTGGTCATGCCATGTTCTGCGAGATAGGGCGGCAGATGTACTGTAATAAAGGCCAAGTGAAAGCCGCAGACGAAAAAGCCGGAAACCAGCAAAAGATAAGACGTGTGGCCGAAAGCTTTGGTGATGGCCTCGGACATGCTCAAATCTGTTTCACCCACAACTTTGGTGCTGGTCTTGGTGTTCTGCACCAGCAGAGGTGCGGCCAAGGGCACAATCACCAAACACGACGCGGCCAACATGTAAATGGCGGTGTGCCAATCATAGGCCGTGATCATGGCCGCAACGATGGGCGAGAAAACGAATTGGCCGAGAGAGCCAGAGGCAGTGGCCATGCCAAAGGCCCAGGAGCGTTTTTCGGGCGGCACGATGCGGCCTAAGGCGGCCATGACAATGCCGAAAGAGGAAAGTGCAATTCCAAGGCCCGCTACCAAACCGCCGCCCAGATGCAGCAGAATGGGCGCATCGGCATAGTTCATCGACACGACGCCCAGCGCATAAATGACCGCCCCCACCATCAAGACCCGCGCCGAACCATAGCGATCAGCGAGTGCACCAGCAAAAGGCGTGCCGATGCCCCAGAGCAGGTTTTGCAGCGCCATGGCGAAGGAATAGGTTTCGCGCGGCCAGTGATGGGCCTCAGAAATTGGCAGTGTGAATTGCCCGAATGTGGAGCGCACCCCAAAGTTGACGATCGATACCATGCAGCCCGCGACAATGATGGTGGCGGGCAGAAAATACCACGGCGTTGATTTTTGGGTGATGGTCATGCTTGCTCCTCAGCTCGCAGCATAAAGGATTTGCCGAATTCTGCCACAGCCACGCCCAGTAAGATGATGAGGCCGGCGAGCAGGGTTTTGGCACCGGTTGCCTCGCCCAGAAACAGCCAGCCAAAAAGCGCGATGCAGGGCGGGATCACATAAAGCGACGCGCCCACCGATGTGGGTGGCAACTTGCCCGCCGCATAGTTCCACAGGTTGACGCTGAGCAGCGTGCCGATCAAGCACATGATCAAGAGTGCGAAAATGGCACTATGGCTGAGGTTCAAAAATGTATGCAGCGTTTGGCCATTGGCGAAAAGCAATGAAGGCGGCGCGCAGAGGATGGTGGTGACGAGTGTGACTTTCAGCGGGCCGTATTTCTTGATCAAGGGCTTGGCAAAGATGACATAGACGGCCCAAGCGGCACAGCCAAACAGCATCATCAAACCGCCGAAGACGGGGTTGCCACTGGCAGTGCTGTTCAGGCCATCTTCGAAAAGATAGACCGTGCCCGCGAAGGAGATGAGCAGGCCAATGATGACAGCCATCGAAAGGCTTTCTGCGCCCACCGCGATGGCGAGCGCTGCAATCATCAAAGGGTTGGTCGCGTAAATCATGCCGCCCGCACCCGGGCTGAGATTGGCGAAACCGAAGTTGGAGCCGATGTAATAGCCGAAGTTTCCAATCATCCCGACCAGCAGAAAAGTTTTGATGTCCTGGCGTTCAATCCTGGGGCCGATGAAGAGGAGCGGCAGCACAGCAAACAGCGCGTTGGTCCACATGCGGATGACAATGGAGTCCGCCGGGCCGGTTTCCAAGGCAAAGGCGCGCACGAGACTGGGAGTGACGCTCCACACGATGATCGTGGTGGCCAAGGCGAGGAAGGGCCAGAGGTACTTTGAGGACATGGCCCATAAAGGGCAGTGCGAGGTGATTGGTCAACCACCGAAGCGGCATGGGCGGTATGAACTCGCCATAGGCACAAAGAAAACATTACAAGAACAACTCGCCAGCGGGTTTGGTTTTGGCTATAAGATTCTCATGCTGAACGCCCTTTCCATTCGTGACATCGTGTTGATCGAGAAGCTTGACCTTGCACTCGACAATGGCCTGACGATTTTGACGGGCGAGACCGGTGCGGGCAAATCTATTTTGCTCGATGCGTTGGGCCTTGCTCTGGGGGCACGGGGTGATTCCAGCTTGGTGAGGGCCGGGCAGGCCAAGGGCATCGTTGCGGCCTCATTTTCGCTGCCCAAGGCCCATCTGGCCTTGGCCTTGCTGGCGGAACACGCGATTGATACGGAAGGCGAGATTATCATTCGCCGCATTCAAAATGCCGACGGGCCGAGTCGCGCCACGATCAATGACCAGCCGGTGAGTTTGAATTTGCTGCGGCAAGTTGCGGCTTTGCTGGTGGAGCTGCATGGTCAACATGCCGACCGGGCGCTGGTGGATGTGGCCGAACATCGGCGTCTGCTTGACGCTTTTGGTGGGCTTGAGGGGCAAGTGCAAAAGCTTTCAGTGCTGTGGCGGGGGATGACGTCTGCTGCCGAAGAATTGAACCATCACAAAGCTTTAATGGCCAAAGCGGAAG
>JAYWAB010000069.1:0-22300 GCA_043782835.1 Aestuariivirga sp. | reverse complement strand
TGAAGACGTCATAGCCTGCGTAACCGGGGCAGCGCCAAGCGCCTTCGAAAACTTGGCCATCGGGCTTTTTGACCTGACCGCATTTTTTAAGATCGATCTTGGTATAGATGGATTTTGCGGTTTCGGCTTGGGCCGCTGTGGTCAGAAGCAATAGTGCGGCGATGGCGGCAAGGCGTTTCATGATTTCAGCTTTTCAATGAAGTGGCGCAAGGACGGCTCATTCTGCACCACTTCCACTACCTTGTCGCGGGAAGTTTCGCCAGATGCGAGGCGCAGGGAGGATTTGGAAATCCCCATGGCCTTGGCCAGCGTGGCAATCACCGCTTCATTGGCTTGGCCTTTATCGGCAGGTTTTGAAACCTTGATGGCCAAGGCTTTCTGCCCTGCGGCATTGGCAACGATACCGACCACTTCATCACGCCCCGCCTTGGGCGCGGCCCGCAGGTGAAGGAACAGACCCTTGGGCGTTTGCCGCAGAGGCACTAATGCACCAGATAATACCAGATGAATTGTTCAAGAAATTGCAGGCCGATGAACAGCACGATTGGTGAGAAATCCAACCCACCAATATTGGGCAAGACGCGGCGGATGGGGTTGAGCAACGGGTCTGTCATCGCGCTGATCGCATGGGCGATTTGGCGCACCACGGGATTGCTGTAGTTGATGATGTTAAATGAGGCGAGCCAGCTGATCACCACGCTGGCGATCACCACATAGCGATAGAGCCTGATCACTTCGAGCACGAGCCAGATAAAAGGGTTCATTCTGAGGGTTCCTGTTTGGCGCTATGTATGATGTGTGGGCGGCGTTGACAAGGGCAGGATTGTTGACGGCGCTGCGGCGTCTTATTAGACTGGGCCACCTGGGTCATCCGGGGCGGTAGCTCAGTTGGGAGAGCGCGGCGTTCGCAATGCCGAGGTCAGGGGTTCGATCCCCCTTCGCTCCACCAGTCACTTTCCGCGGTGCCAGATGAATATGGATTTCATTTTATGACCGAATGTGAGAGAGCCAGCCTTGGCCCGTCAATAATGATTGACAGCACAATTGCTCATGTCAGATTGACGCTGGCGCATAGGGTTTGAGATCTATCATTGATGTTAAAGGAAAATAAGAACGAACTTGCAGTGGGTGCGTTGAAGCGATCGGTTTTTCCGTTCTCGGCCGTGGAGGGCCAACAGGAACTTAAAACGTGCCTGATCCTGACAGCCGTTGACCCACATATTGGTGGCCTGCTTGCCATGGGTGATCGCGGCACGGGCAAATCAACCATCGTTCGGGCTTTTGCGGCTTTGCTGCCGCCCATCAAAGCCGTGAAGGGTTGCCCCTATCATTGTGATCCGGCCTCGCCGCAAACGGCTTGCGATCAGTGCCGCGCTGCTGCCAGGCTGATAACGCAAACGATCCCGGTGCCGGTGGTTGACTTGCCATTGGGCGCAACGGAAGACCGTGTGGCGGGTGCGTTGGATTTAGAGCGGGCCTTGTCACGTGGCGAAAAAGTTTTTGAGCCCGGTTTGTTGGCCAAGGCCAACCGGGGCTTTCTTTATATTGATGAAGTGAATTTGCTCGAAGATCATCTGGTGGATTTGCTGCTCGACGTGGCGGCTTCGGGCGAGAACCTGTTTGAGCGTGAAGGCCTCAGTGTGCGCCACCCCGCCCGTTTCGTGCTGATTGGCAGTGGCAACCCTGAAGAAGGCGAGTTGCGCCCGCAGTTGTTGGATCGCTTTGGCCTCTCGGTCGAAGTTAAAACGCCGCAAGATGTGGCCAGCTGGGTGGAGATTGTGAAACGGCGCGATGCCTATGAGCGCGAGCCGGAGAAATTCTATGCGCAGTGGCAGGGCGAAGAAGCGGCCCTGAGATCACGCATTGAAGCGGGCCGCAAAAAACTAAAAGACGTAGTGGCGCCCGATGCCATTCAGGAAAGTGCGGCAAAGCTTTGCATTGCTTTGAAAACCGATGGCTTGCGGGGCCAGCTCACGATCATTCGTGCGGCGCGGGCTTTGGCTGCTTTTGAAAAACAAAAAACTGTCACACTCAGCCATATCAAACGTATGGCGCTGCCTGCGCTGCGCCACCGCCTGCGGCGCAACCCGCTGGAGGAAACAGGCTCAGCGTCACGCATCGAACGGGCGATCCTGGACGTGCTGGGGCCGTGATGCACGACGGCCTCAACGATGCTACATGGGTTGCGGGGCTTTTGGCCTTGTGTGGCCCCAAGCTTGGCGGCGCTGTTGTCGAGAATGATGTAGCCGATGATTTTGTTGCTGCCTTGAACAAGGCGGCAGGACCCATCCGCACGGTCTCTTCTTCCTTGGCTTCGGATGCTTTGACGGGCACCATTGATCTTGCCGCAACCTTGGCTTTGGGACGGCCCGTTGAGACACAGGGCCTCTTAATCCTACAGGCGCGCCTGCTGCTGCGCCGGGCTGACCGGCTGGATACAGCCTGCGTTTCATTGATGGCGCAGGCGTTGGACCAAAGGGAACTGATGTTGATCGCTGTCGCTGATCTGCGCGATGAAGATGCGGCGCTCTCGCCCAAGCTTTCCGAACGGTTGCCTTTTCAGGTTGAAACCAAGGCCGAAGCTTATTGGACGGCGGCAGACATCGCGCTGGCAAAATTAATCATGCCTGAAGATGTCAACCCGAAGTGGATCGCAGATTTATGCGATGTGGCCTTGAGTATTGGCATTGCTTCGCCGCGTGCTGTTGTGCAGGCGGTTGATGTGGCCCGTGCCTTGGCAGCGTTGCAAGGTTTAAAGCAGATTGACGAGGCCGCAGTGGCTTTGGCGGGGCGGTTGGTCTTGGCGCACCGTGCCCAACACCTGCCGCCGCAAGAGCAGAATGATCCACCCGAACAACCGCCAGAGCCGCCTCTGCCGGACACTCAAGAAAGTGCTGAGACCGAAGACAATACCCTGCCAAATCCGGCAGACGCGGAATTGATACTCGAAGCGATCAAAGCAGCCCTGCCGGCAAATCTCCTGCAGTTGGCCGCAGGTGGTTTGGGCAAGCGCGGTGCTGGCCGCAATGTGAAAACGGCGGCGCAACGCAAGCAGGGTGGCCAAAGGGGCAGGCGCATTGGCAACAAGCGCGCCTCATCTTTGGCGGGCCAGCGACTGGATATTTTGGCCACGTTGCGCACCGCAGCGCCGTGGCAGCCCTTGCGCCGCAAAATGGCCGGTGCCACGCGCATGATGGTCACCCGCGATGATTTTCGCGTCTCGCGCATCAAACAGCGCAATGAGGCCACGGCGATCTTTGCGGTAGATGCTTCTGGTTCCACAGCTTTTCAACGCTTGGCCGAAGCCAAAGGCGCAGTCGAAACCATTTTGGCAGAATGTTATGTGCGGCGCGACCGGGTGGCTCTGGTGGCTTTTCGCAGCAGAAAAGCCGAAGTGCTGCTCCCACCCACGAGGTCATTGGAGCGCGCCAAGCGCGCGCTGGCGGGCCTTCCGGGCGGTGGCGGAACGCCACTTGCTTCTGGCTTGGATGAAACCTTCGCCCTTGCGCTGCAAGTGCGCCGCGCAGGTGGCAACCCCATTGTAATTGTTTTGACAGACGGCAAAGGCAACGTCACGCGCGCTGGCGAAGGCAACAAGCCTAGGGCGCTTGAGGAGAGTGAAGCAGCGGCCAAGCTTTTTGCCAATGAAGGCTTTGATGCGATGGTGATTGATGTTTCAGTTGAGCCACAGAAATCGGCAAAGGCTTTAGCCGCCAATATGCAGGCCACTTATTTGCCCATGCCACGCGCCAGTGCATCCGACATTGCAAGGCCGGTGAGCATGGCTCTCAAAAACGCATCTTCATGATCGTGCCCACGAACCGCTTTGTTGAAGCAGATGGCCTCAACTGGCATGTCGAAGAAATGGGCCGCGGCCGCACCATTCTGCTGGTGCATGGCACGGCCGCCTCGGTGCATTCATGGCGCGATGTCATGCCGCTGCTGGCGGATCAGTATCACTTGGTTGCGCTGGATTTGCCGGGCCATGGAAAAACCATCGCGCAGGGTTCCAAGCATTTCAGTTTGGAGCGAATGGCCATTGGCGTTAGCGCTGTGATGGAGGCGATGCAGCTTTCGCCAAACATTGTTGTTGGCCACTCAGCAGGTGCCGCGATTTTGGCTGTGGCTTGCGCTCGCCAATTGATTGCCCCCCAAACCTATATTTCTTTCAACGGTGCCTTCTATCCTTTTGGCGGAATTGCGGGCAGCTTGTTTTCGCCCATTGCAAAACTTGTGGCTTTCAATCCTCTGTTGCCACGCATCGTTTCAGGCTTTGCCACGCGCCCGAAAGTTGAAAAGCTTTTTCAAGATACGGGTTCCACACTCAGTCCCCAAGGCATCGATTTTTACCTGGAGCTCTTCAAACAACCACAGCATGTTGCAGCTGCTTTGGGGATGATGGCGTCTTGGGATCTCCGTGGCATGGACGATAATTTCACGCGTCTCACTCAGCAGTGTGTGTTTGTAGCGGGCGACCGCGACAAAGCCGTGCCGCCTGAGACAGCAGACCGCGCCGCCTCCCGTTGCAGAACGGTGCAATCTGTGCACATAAATAATCTTGGGCATATGCTGCATGAAGAAAAACCAAGCTTGGCGGCAGCAATTATTGAAGGCACTTATCCATGAGCAATTCCCCGGTTTACCTGCCAGAGGACCATCCCCAGCGCCGCGCCTTAAATGATGAAGTGCACGCCCGCCCACCTGATATTTTAATTGCCCCGGTGCGCCTGTCCTATCTGGTTTTGATGGGGTCTGGCAGCCGGGCCGATGATTTGACGATGCTCACGCGCCTGATTGAAGGAAGCGGTGCGCCAAAGCCAGCAGCAGACGCCAATCATTTTAGCGCCAACTTGGGCGCGCTGCGCATCAAATGGGAACGTCACACCGAGTTTTGCCGTTATACGTTCTATGTTCAGGGCGTGGAGAAAAAGCCATTCTCTGAGCCCGCCATCTCATTGGTGCCACAAGATTGGTTGCGCGCACTCAAAGGCCAAACCATTGCGGCCATTCATGCCAATGTGCTGCGCGGTGCCAAAGCCCCAGACCCGGTCAAAACCTCAGAAGACTATTTCAACGGCAACACAATCATCGGCTCATTGATCTCCGGCGGCACGGGCCGGGCCTATACGGACTTTCGCATTCATGCTGATGGTTTTGGGCGCTTGCTTCTGTGTGACCATCAAATGACGCCGCGGCAAGCGGGCCGCTTGGTGCAACGCCTCTTGGAAATTGATACGTACCGCATGATGGCGCTTTTGGCCTTGCCTGTGGCACGCAAACTTTCACCCGTCTTGTCTGAAGCGGAAGTTGAGCTTTCAGAAATTATGAGCGTGATGCAAACGGCAGGTGAAACGCAAGAGCCAATATTGCTCGATCGCCTGACGAAATTGGAGGCCTCGGTTGAACGTCAGTATACGGACAATCATTTTCGCTTCTCTGCGGCAAATGCCTATTATGATTTGGTGCAGCAGCGCATTGAAGAACTGCGCGAAAGCCGCATCGAAGGTTTTCAAACCTTCCGCGAATTTAATGATCGCCGTTTTCTGCCGGCCATCGCCACCTGCCGCAATGTGTCGGCGCGGTTGAGTGCTTTGTCAGAACGCATTGCCCACGCCACAGTGCATCTTTCAACACGGGTTAGCGTCACCCGCGAGAAACAAAACCAAGCCATTTTGAAATCCATGGACCACCGCGCCAATTTGCAACTGCTTTTACAACAGACGGTGGAAGGGCTTTCTGTGGCGGCCATCAGCTATTACATTGTGGGTCTGGTTTATTACGCAGCCAAAGCATTTTGGCCAAAATCGTCGGTCTATTCGGCTGAATTTATAACCGGCTGTGCCATTCCCGTGGTTTTGGCGATTGTTGGCTTTGGTCTTTACCGCTTCCACAAATCCTTACATGACGTTTGACGCCAGCACTTGCGTCAATTTAAATTGCGGGCTTTAATGTCACGCAATGTTGACAGTCAATACTATGGCCCGAGCGGTGATTGTTGGTGCAGGCCTTGGTGGGCTTGCTGCGGCCATCAGGCTTGGCGCGCGGGGCTACAAGGTCACAGTTTATGACCGTTTGCCCGTGCCCGGTGGCCGGGCGACAGTTTTTAAACAGGATGGTTTTACCTTTGACGCGGGCCCCACCATCATCACAGCGCCTTTTGTTCTGGAAGAATTATGGAACTTCGCGGGCCGTAATTTTTATGATGATGTGAAACTCAAGGCGTTGGAACCATTTTACACCATTCGCTTTGATGATGGCGACACTTTCACCAACCGTTCGGATTTTGCTGCCATGCGCGAAGAAGTGGCGCGGATCGCCCCCGATGATGTCGCGGGCTATGAAAACTTCATGCGCGAGAGCGAAGCGATTTATAAAGTTGGCTTTGAACAATTGGGTCACGTGCCTTTTGGGTCGGTCGCAAGCATGGCCGCAATCGTGCCAAAGCTATTGCAATTGAAAGCGTGGCAATCGGTTTATGCGCATGTGGCCTCGCATGTGCGCCATCGGAAACTGCGCATGGCTTTAAGTTTCCATCCGCTGTTTGTGGGCGGCAATCCTTTCCGCGCCACTTCAGTCTATTCGATGATCGCCTATTTGGAGCGCCAGTTTGGGGTTCACTGCGCCATGGGGGGAACCGGTGCTATTGTCGATGCCATGGTGCGGCTGATCGAGAGCCAAGGTGGCGATGTCTTCTGCAATTCAGACGTTGGCGAAATCACGACGACGCAGGGCCGCGCCACGGGTGTCCGGCTCGTTTCAGGCGAGCGCGTTGCTGCCGATATTGTGGTTTCCAACGCCTGTACTGCCCACACCTATAACACATTGATCGCAGGCGGCGCACAGAAGCGTTGGACCAAGCGCAAACTGGCCAAGGCGCAGCATTCGATGTCGCTCTTCGTTTGGTATTTTGGCACGAAGGGGAAGTTCGAATCCGTGCCCCATCACACGATCATCATGGGCCCGCGCTACAAAGGCCTGATTGCAGACATCTTTGAGAAGAAAATCTTGGCTGATGATATGAGTCTCTACCTGCACCGCCCGACGGCAACCGATCCATCACTTGCGCCAACAGGCTGTGAGTGTTTTTATATTTTGTCGCCCGTGCCCAATCAGGATTCTGGCATTGACTGGAACTTGATGGCTGAACCCTATCGGCAGCGGATTGCCAAGCGCCTGAATGAAACCATGCTGCCCGGCTTTGAAAAACAGATCGTCACCCAGCGCATGATGACGCCGTTGAATTTTGAACATGATCTCTTGTCTTACAAAGGTGCGGCCTTCGGGCTTGAACCTGTGCTCACGCAAAGCGCCTGGTTTCGGCCACATAACAAAAGCGAAGAGATTGAAAATCTGTTCCTCGTCGGCGCTGGCACACACCCCGGTGCCGGGGTGCCGGGTGTGATTTCAACGGCGCGGGTGTTAGATTCCATTGTGCCGTCCGCCGAAGTCTTTGCCCATGCTCGCGCCTGAATTTGCCACGCCAAAGGATCTGGCGCATTGCCGCTTGATGATCAAGCAGGGATCGAAGAGTTTTCACCTCGCCTCGCTGCTGTTGCCTGACATGTATCGCCAACATGCCAGAGCGCTTTATGGTTTTTGCCGCATGGCGGATGATCTGGTCGATGAGGCTGAATTGCCACGCGAGGCTGTGGCGCAGCTGGCTCAACGGCTTGATACAATCTACGCCGGGGTGCCTTGCGATAATCCCACAGACCGGGCCTTTGCTGATGTGGTTTTGAAGTTTGCAATTCCCCGCGCTGTGCCGGATGCGTTGATCGAAGGCTTTGCGTGGGATGCTGAAGGGCGGCATTATCAAACTCTGTCGGATGTGACAGCTTATGCTGCACGCGTGGCCGGCACTGTCGGTGTGATGATGGCGCTGATCATGGGCGAGCGCAGGCCACACGCCTTGGCCCGCGCTATTGATCTGGGTGTTGCGATGCAGTTCAGCAATATCGCGCGCGATGTCGATGAAGACGCAAGGCTTGGGCGGGTCTATTTGCCTGCCGATTGGCTGGCGGGGTCTCCTGCTCAAGCAGCAACGCGGTTGGTGCAGGAGGCCGAAAGTATTTATGATCGTGGCGCTGAAGGCATTGCAATGTTGCCGCGTGCGTGCCGGGCTTCGATCAATGTTGCGCGGTTGCTTTATCGTGCCATAGGATTGGCTGCCCAAAGGCAACAACATAAAGGCCGGGCTATCGTGCCAAGTGCCAACAAACTGGCGCTGGTCGCAAAAGCCATTGCACAAACGCCATTTTTGCGGCGCGGCGGCGAAGCGAAATGTTTGGTCGAAGGACAATTCCTGATTGATGCCGTGGCGCAGACTGCCGCACCTGTGTTGCATGTGCGGAACTTTGAACAACAAATGGGTTGGGTCATGAAAATGCTGATTACTGTGGAAACCCGCAAATCATGAGCGGCACGTATTTATTTCTGGCAGAAGCAGCGATCACTTTCTTTGCGGTTGTCGGCTGGGGCCTATGGGAATTGCACCAGCTGAAGAAATTCAAAGACAAGAAGTAATTCACCCCACCCTTGGCATACGAAAGGGCAGCATCCTCTGAATTACGGGGTTGATAAATCGGTCCAGTGAAAGGCTCTCATGAAAGGCTTCACAAGCTGCGCCATCCAAAGTCATCGCAATGTGGTCACGCGTGTAGAATGGGGTGTCTTCCAATTTCGCAATGATACGTGGGGATGTTTCAGAACGTACCTGGCGCGTCATTCCCCACAGGCCCCTGGGCAAGCGATGGAAGGGAGGAACTTCGCGTTGACTCACGATCCCACCTTTAAATTGCCGCCCAAAGCAGAAGTGTGAGCCATCTCGGTGTTCGACATCGTAGAGAACTTGCATCCCCTGAGCCGTATTCGCCCGCGCCCATGTCCAATTCTTGAAGCCGTTTTCTAAGGGCTCACTCCCCCAGTTCATATCGTGATAGGCTTGGCCCTGCCATGAGAGGTTTGGATTTTCAAATTCAACGGCCACTCGGGCCTGTGGTGCCACCGCTTGCCAATAATGTTTTCCATCGTCATCAAGCTTTACAGGCGCGTTATAAAAATGATCTGCCAACAGCCGAACTGTTCCGCGCAAAGCAAAGGGCAGGGGCGCACAGCGTTCGTTGATTTCGATGGTCAGGCCGGACTCATTCGACACCATTGATGAAGGCCCAACATTGAGGGCTTGCGCATCGCGCTTCACATAGGAAGCACCGCGCTCGGTCATCGCCCACCGGCGTTTACTGCCATAAAGTGCCACATTGATAGCGCAATGGCATTGCGGATTGGCCTCGCCATTTTTCCGCGCGCGTCTATAATATGGCGAGAAAACACTGCCGATGAAGCCAATGATCGTCAATCCATTCTGGCCATCAGCACTGAGTGCATCAATATACCACCAGCGATAACCATTGGGTGGAACGTTCACATCAAAACGCGGTCTTGCCATAAGGCCTCCGCTGCTCTCATGCCTGCCAGCGCCGCCATTGGCACGCCCGGCCCCGGGTGGGTGGATCCGCCCGCCAGATAAAGCCCCGGAACTTTCGTGCGGGCCTGTGGCCTTTGAAATGTCGATCGCCATCCGTGAGCAGCACGTCCATAAAGTGCGCCTTGTGTGGCGGGGTAAAGCGTTGCGAAGTCCTGCGGGCTGCGGCAGAAAGCGTTTTTCAGTTTTAAGTTTAAACCGGATTTTTCCAAACGGCGCAGCATTGTTGCGTCAATATTCGTTGGCGGCCGTTGGCCATTAGCGGGCGCATTGACCAGAATCAGCTTGCGGCCCTGGCCCTGTTCGCAGATGTACACTGTCGGGTCGCTTGCCGGGCCATGGGTTAGTTCGGCAAATTCCTTTTGGTAATTGTCCGAAAAGAAAACCGTATGATGCTCCAACGGCACTCCTTGTTCTTCTGTCTCGGCGCACCAGGTGATGGCGGAAAGCGATTGATCTTCAATTTTTGTCGCGGCGCTGGTTTTATTCCCGAGCAGATCAGCAACTGCGCCACGATCGGCATTGACAATAACCGCGTCGCAAGGATGCCGCGTTCCTTGCGCATCCACGACAGCGCTCACCCGTGATCCCGCCGTTTCAATTCGCGTCGCCGCAGAATTAAAATGAAACACAACGCCCAATTTGCGTGCAACGAACTCTAAGGCAGCAGCCAAAGCGGCCATACCACCGTCAACGCGCCAGACACCTGAAGCTTCCACATCCGCCACCAACATCAAAGTAGCTGGCGCTTTAAAGGGTGAGGAGCCGCAATAGGTGGCATAGCGCCCGAAGATCTGTTGCAAACGCGGGTCTTTGAAATAGCGCCCTAAGGCGTGCCAATAGTTTTCAAATGGGTTGATGCTCAACACATCGCGCCAAGGCATGGCCGATGCCAGCCCCCAGGGGGTGGGCCGTTGGCTTTTGAGAAAGGGTTGCAGCAGAGATTGATGAATGCGTTTTGCGGCGGCAGCGAAAGCTTGGTAGCCCTCGGCCTCAATGCGCCCCGCAAAGTGGCCGATGGCATCGGTCGTTTGGGCGGCGTCTGCAAAAAGATCGAGCGTTGCGCCCCCTGTCCAATAGTGCCGCGCCAAAGTGTGCAGAGGCATAAGCTTGAGCCGCTCGCCCAAGTCATCGCTCGCCAAGGCGAAAAGTTCTTCAAACACCCAACGCATGGTCAAAACCGTGGGGCCGCTGTCAAATTGCGCTTTGCCCAGTGTGACGGGCAGCATCTTGCCGCCCGCACCAGTCTGCGCTTCAAGCACCATGACAGGTTCGCCCTTTGCCGCAAGGGCGATGGCGGCTGACAAGCCACCTGAACCCGCGCCGATGATCACTGTCGTCATGCCAATTGCCAAAGCCTTTAAACTATGTCAGGTTACATTGACACATAATCGAGACAACAAAAAGTGTCATCCAGGGGAGACGCCGAGGTGGAAACCGAAAATCCCATCGAGAAGGCTTTGAGCGCCGCACTCAGTAGTGCCATGTCGGCGGATTGCCCGCCAAAATTTGCCAGTGCTTTGCACTATGCGGTGTTCCCCGGCGGTGCGCGTATACGGCCGAAG
Source organism: Aestuariivirga sp. (assembly GCA_043782835.1). Classification (GTDB taxonomy): domain Bacteria; phylum Pseudomonadota; class Alphaproteobacteria; order Rhizobiales; family Aestuariivirgaceae; genus Aestuariivirga. The sequence goes on along the minus strand of JAYWAB010000069.1, from coordinate 11,254 downwards.
CTGTTGATTGCTGTGGCTAAAGCATGCGATAACGCCGTTTATGGTGCGTTTATAGCGGGTGCGTGTGCCGTTGAGCTGCTGCATTGTGCGTCTTTAGTACATGATGATCTGCCCTGTTTTGATGGTGCGGCCTATAGGCGGGGCAAGGCTTCGGTGCATGTGGCTTATGGCGAGCGGCTTGCTGTTCTGGTGGGCGATGCGTTGATTGTTGAAGCTTTCTCGGCAACGGCAAATTTCCCCCAGATCACTCGGATCATTGTCCAGGCCGCAAGTGCGCCGTATGGCATTTGTGCGGGCCAAGCTTGGGAATGCGAAGACACAATGGACTTGGTCAATTATCAGCGTGCCAAAACCGGGGCTTTGTTTGCGGCTTGCACCATGGTGGGTGCGGCAGCGGCGGGGCGTGATCCAGCACCTTGGCGCAATCTGGGCATGTTGATCGGCGAGGCTTTCCAAGTTGCCGATGATTTACGCGATGTGGCAGGTGTATCAGGTGAGATCGGCAAGCCAACCGGTCAAGACGCAGCGCACGGCCTTCCCAACATGGTTTCCACACTGGGTTATGACGGCGCTGTGCAGCATTTGGAAAATCTCCTCGCCCATGTTGTCGATAGCATTCCGGATTGTCCGGGCCGCGATGCCTTGGGCCAACAGATCGTTCTTGTCTCTCGGTCCATGGTGCCAAAACAGCTTTACCGTGGCGCTGCCTAGCTTTCTCTTACGCTTTCGCAACAGGCTTTTGGCTGATCCGAAGTTCTTGGAATTTGCGCAGAAATTTCCGCTCACGCGGCCCGTCGCGCGTGCGAGATCGCGGGATTTATTCAATCTTTTGGCGGGTTTTTCGTATTCTCAGGTGCTCTATGCTTGCGTGACTTTGCGGGTTCTTGAACATGTGGGGCAGGCCGGTATTTCACTTGCTGATCTGGCGGTGAAGATCGGTCTCACCGAAATTAGAACCGACACGCTGGTCCGCGCTGCTGTTGCGCTGGATATTTTAGGCGTAGCCAAAACCAGCATCATTCTCGGCCCACATGGCGCAGCCCTTTTGGGCCAGCCATGGATCATGCGCTTTGTTGAACATCAAAAATATTTCTACCGCGATCTCGAAGACCCGGTTGCACTTCTGCATGGCAAGACCGCCAAAGACGGTTTGAAAAGCTATTGGACATATGATGAAAGTGAGTCGGATAAGAAGGCCTATTCCGATCTGATGGCGGCATCGCAAGAGGCCGTTTCACAGCAAATTCTGGGCGCCTATAATTTCAGCAAGCAGAAGAATATTCTGGATGTGGGGGGAGGTTCTGGCGCATTCCTGAAGGCTGTTGGGGCGCGTTATCCTCAGGTTGGTCTTAATCTTTTTGACCTGCCGGGCGTCACCAAACTGGTAACCCAAATGCCACCTGTGAAAATACACAGTGGTGATTTTCGCGTCGATCCTCTGCCCGAAGGCATGGATATGATCTCACTCGTCCGGGTGTTACATGACCATGATGATGACGTTGTAAACGCACTATTGCGCCAAATCCGCACGCTATCCGCACCACTAAACACCCTATCCGCACCACTAAACACCCTATTAATCGCCGAGCCCTTCGCCGGAAATCCAGCCAACGCCAAAGTGACGGATGCCTATTTCAATCTCTATTTTGCCGCCATGGGCCAAGGCCGCACCCGCACCCCAAAAGAGATTGCCGCCATGGCAGCCGCAGCTGGTTTTGGGCATGCCCGCATATGGCCTACCAACATGCCCCTGATCACCGGGGTGATGACATTCCACCCCCTTTGAACACCCCTGTAAAAAACAATTGACATTTAATAGTGTCAAGATAATCTGACATTACAAGAAGTCCGATTAACGTGACTCAATAATTTAAGGGGAAGGGAGGAAGCCAGTGACAAATACTACAGCCGTTGTATTTACGTCTCCCGGTCAACTGGCCCTCCAATTCCTTCCGTTGGTTCTGCCCGATGGGCCCCACGCCATTGTGGATGTGAACTTCAGCGGCATCAGCACCGGTACGGAGCGTTTGCTCTGGACCGGTGACATGCCGGCCTTTCCCGGAATGGGTTATCCGCTGGTGCCGGGGTATGAAACCGTCGCCCGGGTTGCAACTGCTCCAAAAAATTCTGGCCTCGCAGAAGGTGATTTGGTCTATGTGCCAGGTGCTAATTGTTATGGCCCTGTGCGTGGGCTTTTTGGTGGCGCGGCAAGTCGCATCGCCGTTGCTTCCAACAAACTTACCAAGATTGATGAGTCCCTTGGCGAGAATGGAACTCTTCTCGCACTTGCCGCCACGGCGCATCACGCGGTGACACTTGGCAGGTTGCCCGATCTTATCATCGGCCATGGTGTGTTGGGCCGCTTGATTGCCCGCATCACGAAGGCCTTGGGTGGCTACCCCACAGTATGGGAAACCAGTACAGATCGCCGTTCAGGTTCAATTGGCTACAGCGTGATTGATGCCGCCGTAGACAACCGCAAAGACTATGCCTGCATTCTTGATGCCAGTGGCGATACCAATGTACTCGACCGTTGCATGATGCATCTGGCCCGCCGGGGTGAGATCGTTCTTGCTGGCTTTTATTCTGCGCCACTGCATTTCATTTTCCCACCGGCTTTCATGCGCGAAGCCTCCATCCGCATCGCTGCACAGTGGGAGCCAAAAGATTTAATGGCCTCGCTCGAACTCGTCGCCAGCGGCAAGCTCTCACTCGATGGCCTTATCACGCATCGCAGCGCCGCTGCTGATGCTTCCTCTGCCTATCAAACTGCATTTCAAAATATCGAATGCCTGAAAATGGTGCTTGATTGGAGAAGCGTTCAATGAATTCTCTCAACCATAATTTCTTGACCAATGCCGAGCAGCTCAAGGCTGAAGCGGCAATTGAGCCCGACCCCGTTCACACGGGCGAGATCAAGAAAGAAACCCAAGTGATTGCCATTTACGGCAAGGGCGGCATCGGCAAAAGTTTCACACTGGCCAATCTTTCCTACATGATGGCGCAAACCGGAAAGCGCGTGTTGCTGATCGGCTGTGACCCGAAGAGCGATACTACCTCGCTGTTGTTCGGCGGCAAAGCTTGCCCAACGATTATTGAAACTTCGGCCAAGAAGAAGCTCGCTGGCGAAGAAGTTAAAATCGGCGATGTGTGCTTCAAGCGCGATGGCGTTTTTGCGATGGAACTCGGTGGGCCAGAAGTAGGCCGGGGTTGCGGCGGGCGCGGCATTATCCATGGCTTTGAACTTCTCGAAAAATTGGGCTTCCATGAATGGGGCTTTGATTATGTTTTGCTGGATTTCTTAGGCGATGTGGTTTGCGGCGGCTTCGGCCTGCCGATCGCGCGCGACATGTGCCAGAAGGTGATCGTGGTCGGATCAAACGATCTGCAATCGCTTTATGTGGCCAATAATGTGTGCTCTGCGGTTGAATATTTTCGCAAATTGGGCGGCAATGTCGGCGTGGCGGGCATCGTCATCAACAAGGATGATGGCACGGGCGAGGCGCAGGCCTTTGCTGAAAAGGTTGGTATTCCGGTTCTCGCCTCGATCCCCGCCAATGATGACATTCGCAAAAAGTCTGCCAATTATGAAATCATCGGCACCAACGCCAGCGAGTGGGGGCCACTGTTTGAAGCCCTCGCCATCAATGTCGGTGAAGCCCAACCGATGCGGCCAACGCCTCTCACTCAAGATGGTCTGTTAAACTTGTTCTCAAGCGATGTGACGGGCCGTGACGTGGTGCTGTTGCCTGCCAGCCAAGAAGATATGTGCGGCGGCACGCTCACGCATAAGCCCTCACTCGAAGTGATTTACGACACAGTGCAATGACATGACCACAGTGATTGATACAGCAGGGAGAATGCCAGCGCCGCAAGCGCCAGCAGCACCCGTTGCGTCAACACCAGAAGGTTCTTGCAACAACAAATCTGAATTGCGCGAAGCTGCGGCCAAAGCGGGCAAGTCAGAAACGCTTGAGCAATATGCCAAGGACTATCCGGTTGGCCCGCATGATCAGCCACAAAGCATGTGCCCCGCTTTTGGATCACTGCGCGTGGGCCTTCGGATGCGGCGCACGGCCACCATTCTATCAGGCTCTGCCTGCTGTGTTTATGGGCTGACCTTCACCTCACACTTCTATGGCGCGAAACGCAGCGTGGGTTATGTGCCGTTTAATTCGGAAACATTGGTCACGGGCAAACTCTTCGAAGATATTCGCGAAGCCGTTTTCGCCATGGCCAAGCCGGAAGATTATGATGCGATCGTCATCACCAATCTTTGTGTGCCGACGGCCTCAGGCGTTCCACTGCAATTGCTGCCGAAGGAAATCAACGGTGTGCGCATCATCGGCATTGATGTACCGGGCTTTGGTGTTCCCACCCATGCTGAAGCCAAGGATGTTCTCTCTGGCGCCATGCTCAAATATGCAGCTGGGGAAATTCGCAACGGACCAGTTGCACGTCCGAAAACCAAATCTGAATTACCAACCATCACGATGCTGGGTGAAATGTTCCCGGTTGATCCAGTGATGATCGGCCGCATGTTGGCCCCCATGGGTCTGGCTGCTGGCCCAGTTGTGCCAACCCGCGAATGGCGTGAATTATTTGCGGCTTTTGATTGCGCTGCTGTGGCCGCCATTCATCCGTTTTATACCGCCAGTATCCGCGAATTTGAATCCGCTGGTCGCAGCGTGGTGGGCTCAGCGCCCGTGGGATATGATGGCACGGCGGCTTGGCTTGAAGCCATTGGTAAAACCTGCGGCATCTCAGCTGAAGCCCGCGCTGCCGCTCAGAATGCTATCTTGCCCGCCATCAAAGGCGCACTTTCCGCTAAGCCCATCACGGGCCGCATCACTGTTTCCGGCTATGAGGGTTCAGAGCTTTTGGTGGCGCGGCTGTTGATCGAAAGCGGCGCGGACGTGCCATATGTCGGCACGGCTTGCCCGCGCACGGCCTGGTCTGACCCTGATCGGATTTGGCTAGAAGAGCGCGGTGTGCATGTGCAATTCCGCGCTTCACTTGAAAATGATATTGCTGCCGTGTTGGAACACAAGCCTGATCTGGCCATTGGCACAACGCCTGTGGTGCAAAAAGCCAAAGCCCTTTCCATTCCATCGCTCTATTTCACCAATCTTATTTCCGCGCGGCCTTTGATGGGGCCGGCGGGTGCTGGCTCTCTCCAACAGGTCATCATGGCGGCCATTGGTAACCAACACCGCTTTGATGCGATGAGCGATTTCTTTGAAGGCGTAGGTTCTGGCCATGCCTCGGGCATCTGGCGCGACGTTCCGGTTGATCGGCCCGAATTCAAAAAGAAATACGCTGGCATGTTGGCCGCCAAAGCCAAAGCCGAAGAATCGGTAGGCACATAATGCTGGTTCTGGATCACGATAGAGCAGGGGGATATTGGGGCGCGGTTTATACTTTTGCCGCCATCAAGGGCCTGCAAGTGATCATTGATGGCCCCGTGGGCTGCGAGAATTTACCCGTCACGTCCGTGCTGCATTACACCGATGCGCTTCCGCCGCATGAGCTTCCAATTGTAGTCACCGGGCTTGGTGAGGAAGAGCTCGGCCAACACGGCACAGAAGGTGCGATGCGCCGCGCCCACAAGACGCTTGATCCGGGTTTACCTTCTGTTGTGGTGACAGGCTCGATTGCTGAAATGATTGGTGGCGGCGTCACGCCACAAGGCACAGGCATTCAACGCTTTCTGCCGCGCACCATTGATGAAGATCAATGGCAATGTGCTGATCGTGCCCTGATGTGGTTATGGACGGAATTTGGGGCCAAGAAAAAGAATGCCACGCAGCGCAAGCCAAAGGGTGAGGGTGAACGCCCACGTGTGAACCTTCTCGGCACGATTTACGGCACGTTCAATTCGCCATCTGATCTTGCTGAAATCACCCGCCTCGTTGAAGGCATCGGGGCTGAAGTGAATTTATCATTCCCGATGGGCAGCCATTTGGCTGATGTGCCCAAACTCGCCAATGCGGATGTCAACATCTGCATGTACCGCGAATTTGGCCGCAAGCTTTGCGAACAATTAGATCGGCCCTATCTGCAAGCGCCGATTGGGTTGCATTCAACAACGAAATTCCTGCGCAAGCTCGGTGAACTTTTGGGGCTTGACCCAGAACCATTCATCGAGCGCGAGAAACATACAACCATAAAGCCGCTGTGGGATCTGTGGCGCTCGGTTACACAGGATTTCTTCGGCACGGCGAGCTTTGGCATTGTGGCCAGCGAAACCTACGCACGTGGCGTCAAAAACTTCCTCGAAGAAGAAATGGGTTTACCTTGCAACTTCGCGGTCTCGCGCCTTGCCGGCAAAAAAACGGACAATGCCGAAGTGCGCAAAATGATCAAAGACAAGCCGCCGTTGATTCTATTCGGCTCGTTCAATGAGCGCATGTATGCCGCTGAAGCTGCAGTGAAGGCGGCTTATATCCCTGCATCATTCCCCGGTGCCATTATCCGCCGCCACACCGGAACACCCTTTATGGGTTACGCTGGGGCGACTTACATCATCCAGGAAGTCTGCAACGGTCTTTTTGATATGCTGTTCAACATCATTCCGCTGGGCACTGACTTGGACAAGGTTGATGCCACACCAGCCACCAGCAATCGCATCATTGATTGGAGCGAGAAGGCGAAAGCCATGTTGGACGAGATTGTCGAAAAGCAACCGATATTGGTGCGCATCTCAGCCGCCAAAAACCTACGCGACAAAGCAGAAAGATTGGCGCGCTCTTCTGCGGCGGAGCGGGTGGAAGAACAAGATGTTTTAAAGGCCAGCAATCTGCTGGCTGGCGTTTAGAGAGGGCAAGAAAATCATGAGCATTGCAACAAAACACAAACGCAAAGACGGTGAACTTGAATTCAAGTTGCTCCTTGCGTTCACGCTTCCGGTTTTTCTCGTCACCACCGTTTTAAATCGGGTGATGCCGTGGAATTGGGGCCGCGATAAGCGTTCCCTTTTCACAGCCACGCGCTGTGCCGCCTATAATTCTATTCCGTTTGCTTTCATGTGATGAAAGTGGAGCGGTTCGCCTTTCATCTGGGAGACTGGATGAAATCTCGCCCCGGGGAATGCCGGGGTAATAGGGGCAGCGATGCCCCCAGCCGGAGTAACAAACATGGCTGACAACAACCGGTCTGGCAGTCTGTCAGGCCTCACCGAAGCGGAAGCCAGAGAGTTCCATGGTATTTTCGTCAAGAGCTTCATTATCTTCACGGTCATCGCGATCATCGCGCATTTTCTCGTGTGGCAATGGCGTCCTTGGCTCCCTGGAGTCGATGGCTATAAAGCTTCACAATTAGAACTCGTCCTGCCTGGGGCCTATTTGCCCACGGCGGAAATGGTTTGAGGAGATAAGAACATGTGGCGCATGTGGCTAATGTTTGATCCACGGCGGACGTTGGTGGCTTTGTTCACCTTCCTGTTCGTCTTGGCGATCATCATCCATTTCATTTTGTTGTCAACGAGCCGCTTCAACTGGATTGAAGGTCCTCGCAAAGCAGCATCCATGGATGTTCAAATAACCGAGATGGTCGCGTAGTCGCGCGACCGCACATTCTGCGGGCGGTACAGGAAACTGTCTGCCCGCAGACTTCCTTCACTTCGTTTTCGGAGAATTGCGATGGCAATGCTGAGCTTTGAAAGAAAATATCGTGTCCGCGGCGGAACGCTGCTCGGCGGAGATCTTTTTGATTTTTGGGTCGGTCCTTTTTATGTAGGCTTTTTTGGTGTGACCGGAATGTTCTTTACATTGATCGGCATCGCCATGATTTTATATGCGGCATCATTGGGCCCGACATGGAATCCCTTCCAGATCAATATCGCGCCGCCTGATTTGAAATATGGTTTGGCCCTGGCACCGCTCAAGTTTGGCGGTTTTTGGCAAATGATCACCTTCTGCGCGGTGGGCGCTTTTAGCTCCTGGGCGCTGCGTGAGGCTGAAATCTGCCGGAAACTGGGCATGGGCTTTCATGTGCCAATTGCTTTTAGTGTGGCGATCTTTGCCTTCTGCACACTCAACATTTTCCGCCCCATTCTCATGGGCGCTTGGGGCAATGGCTTTCCTTACGGCTTCATGAGCCACCTCGAATGGGTGTCCAACACCGGCTATCAATATGCGAATTTCCACTACAATCCCGCTCATATGATCGCCGTCAGCTTTTTCTTCACCACCTGCTTGGCCTTGGCTTTACATGGATCATTGATCCTGTCGGCAACCAATCCGCAAAAGGGTGAGCCAGTGAAAACGGCTGAACATGAGAACGCCTATTTCCGTGACTTCATCGGCTATTCCATTGGCACACTTGGCATCCACAGGCTTGGCTTGTTCATCGCCTTAAGCGCTGCCTTCTGGGGTGCGATCTGCATCATCATCAGTGGCCCACTCTATGCAGGCAGCTGGCCTGAGTGGTGGAACTGGTGGCTTCAACTTCCAATTTGGTCCTAACGGGAGGCACACATGTACGAATATCAAAATATCTTTACGCGCGTACAGATTCACGGCCCCGCCGATATGGGTGTGCCGCTGCGGCACACCAATTTCACCCGCCAGGGCACGCCGTTTTTTAGTCGTCTGCTGGGCAAGATTGGTGATGCGCAAGTTGGCCCATTCTATCTGGGCTTCCTGGGCCTTGCCTCAATGATCTGCTTCTTTGTGGCCTTTGAAATCATTGGTCTCAACATGCTGGCATCCGTGCATTGGAGCCCTATACAATTCGTCAAGCGCTTCTTCTGGCTTACGCTCGATCCCCCGCCTGCGAAATATGGTCTGGCTTTGGCCCCTTTGAATGAAGGCGGCTGGTGGCAGATTGCTGGCTTCTTCCTCACGGCCTCTGTGTTGATGTGGTTGGTGCGCACATATCGCCGCGCCCGCGCCTTGGGCATGGGCACGCATGTGACTTACGCTTTTGCTGCGGCCATCTGGTTATTCCTGGTGCTGGGTTTCTTCCGTCCGCTGCTTATGGGCAATTTCAGTGAAGCTGTGCCCTTTGGCATCTTCTCGCATTTGGAATGGACCAACAACTTCTCGGTCAGCCATGGCAACCTCTTCTACAACCCCTTCCATATGATCTCGATTGCTTTCCTTTATGGCTCAGCCCTGTTGTTCGCCATGCATGCTGGCACCATTCTCGCCGTGTCGCGCTATGGTGGCGAACGCGAGATTGAGCAGATTGTGGATCGCGGTACGGCATCTGAACGTGCGGCTCTCTTCTGGCGCTGGACCATGGGCTTTAACGCCACGATGGAATCCATCCATCGCTGGGCCTGGTGGTTTGCCGTGCTCTGCCCGATTGCAGGCGGCATTGGCATCCTGCTCACCGGCACGGTTGTGGATGATTGGTACAGCTGGGGCATCAAACACGGCCTGTCGTCAGGCGTGCCCTATGACATGACGGTTCCCCTGCCCAAGTAAAATAAACGGACGCTCTACGCGGGTTGTCCCTGACCCTCATGTGTGACCCGCGAAAACTGCCCCACCCCGGCGCCCTAGCAGATTTCATATCTGCTAGGTTTTCTTTTGGGGGAATGTCATTGGCCATCGGTTCAAAATCTTCTCCGTACTGAAAGTTTGTACGCAAGCGCCATAGCGCGCCAAAACGCCCGACACATCGTGCCGGGCGTTTTGCGATTCTAACTGTTTTGAGATCAGGGTTTGGCGGCCAAATCTAATTCAGCAGCGAAGCGCTTTCCGGCAGGGCCGGGAACGCTGATGGCTTTTACGGCGTCGGTCACAGGGGCTGTTCCCACCTGCACCAAGGCCACCATGCCCATGGGGAAATGCGGCGCGCATTTGAAGGCATAGAGCCCATCTTTATCCAATTTGACGACCAATTCCTGGTTCATCTGGCCTTTCACCTCGGGAACGCCCTCGGGCCACAGCATCGGCAGATTTTGCACGAAATGGCCTTTGTCGACGGGCACGAACTTGATCGTGTCACCCACAGCTGCGCGCACGAAGGCGGGTTCAAACACCATCGCTGTGCCATCTGCACCCTTGTTCAATAGATTAATCACATGCTCTTCCGCGAAAGCCGAAAGGCTGGCGGAGCCGAGCAGTGCGGTGGCTAAAAGTGCCGTCTTCAATGTCTTGATCATTTTTGTCCTCTTTTGTTGTCAAATGCTTAGTGAAAAATTGTGGAATTATTGTGGATTGTCTGTTCTCTTCTACGCAGCAGATTTCTTATGGATCAGCCATAGATTGACGCATCGGCGCTTGCCGCAATTCATCCAAATTTTGTGATGCAGTGCAAAAACAGGCAATGCGCAAGGCTTTTTCCCAGGCGGCCACATGGGCCAATACGTGTTCTGTGCCTAGGGTTGCGGCGCGCAGCAAAGCGCCTGCCTGCCCGACAAGGTTGGCGCCGAGGCGAATAGCCTTGGCCCCATCAAGGCCATCTTGAATACCGCCCGAGGCAATCAGCGGCATATCAGGCATGGCCTTGTGCACGGCATGGAGAGATTGAGCCGTCATCAGGCCCCAATTGCGGAAGATTTCGCCGAGGCTTTGGCCTTGCAGATCAGCGCGGCGCAGGCCCTCAACCGCGGCCCAGCTTGATCCGCCCGCACCGGCCACATCAATGGCCGAAATACCGGCCTGCGAAAGCCGCTTTGCGACATCAACACTGATGCCAGCGCCCACTTCTTTGGCCATCACTGGAACGCCAATCTGGCGGCAGACCTGCTCAATGGCATTGAGAACACCTTTCCAATTCACATCGCCGCCTTGCTGCAAAACCTCTTGCAGGGGGTTGAGATGAAGGATCAGCGCATCGGCCGCAATGGCGTCGACCGCGCGCTTGGCATCATCAACACTCATGCCTTGCACAAATTGGACAGCCCCCAGATTGGCATAGAGCGCAATGTCTGGTGCGGCGCGGCGGATGTCGCGGTTGAGGCCATGGCCACTGCCGCCACCCAGCGCAATGCGCTGCGAGCCCACCCCCATGGCAAAACCCATTTCCTGCGCGGCCTCGGCAATATTGCGGTTGATGATCCCGCCCAGGTCTGGCCCACCCGTCATCGAGGAAGCGAGATAGGGCAGCTTCAAATTCTTACCCAAGAACGCCGTGGCAAGATCAATCTCATCAAAGTTAATCTCGGGCAGGGCATTGTGCACAAATGAAATGGCACCAAAGCCGCTGTCATTGTGGTGGCGGGCGGCACCTGAAAGAATAATATCGATATGATCTTTCTTGCGCTGCTCAATATCGCCATCGCGCCCGCGCTGGCGGGCAC
>JAYWAB010000068.1:0-2763 GCA_043782835.1 Aestuariivirga sp. | reverse complement strand
GCTTGAACACATTGCGCTCTATTCGACGGGCGGCGACGACAAGATCATCGGCGAACGCGCGCAGGATGAGATCATTGTCAACGGTGTCTCAACAACAGGTGGAGGTATTGTAACCAATGTTGACACTTCGAGTTCAGGCAATGGTTCAACAGACGGCGCGACTGGCTCCTCTGGTTCAACTGGAACCGGCGGAACCGACACCTCTGGTTCGGGCACTGGCACAGGTGGAACCGACACAAGTGGTTCTGGCACGGGAGAAACCGAAGTCCACCACACGCATTCGGATGATGGTATGGGCCCTGGCCAACATGGAACACCTCCAAGCGGTGGAACGGGTGGAACTCCACCTGCTTCAACAGCTCCGGTGGCCCCTGTTGATCAAACCCTCCAAGGCGATGCCAATGCCAATATTCTGGCTGGTGGTGATGGCAATAACACCATCTCAGGCTTGGCTGGCGATGATCTGATCTCCTCTGGCAACGGCAACAACAATGTGATTGCTGGTGACGGCGCAGATACGATTGTTCTGGGCAATGGCAATAACCATGTGGATGCTGGCCTCGGCGCAGATAGCGTTTTCTTGGGCAATGGCACCAACTGGGTGAATGCTGGGGCTGGCGATGACACTGTCTTCGGCGGCACGGGCAACACCACGTTTGTCGACAGCGGCAATGATGGCAACGACACCTATCATGGTGGCGGCGCCAGCGACACGCTGGACATGAGCGCCATCAGTGCGCGCATTGAAGCTAATCTCGGCACGGGTTATGCGGGCTGGGCAAAAGTGGGAACCGAAACCAACCATCTCTATGGCATCGAAAACATTGCCACTGGGTCAGGTGATGACACGGTGACGGCATCAGATGCTCACAACACAATCGACGTGGGTGATCATGGCGCAGGCCATGACACAGTGATCTTCCGCACTGCGGCTTCGGCTGATGGCGATAACATCTTGAACTTCCAGACCGGTGATAAGATCGATCTGCATGGCATGATGAACGGCACCATCAACCTTGTCTCAACTGCAGCTTCGGCCCATGACATCGCAGTACAATTCGATGCAACAACCCATGGCGACTCAATCGTCACGGGCATCGATGAGGGTGGTAACCACTTCAGCTTCGACGTGAAAGGCCATCACGTGGTTGGCACAGACTTTGCTGCATAAACAATAAGTTCGGGTGGAACACGCGAGGCAATGCGTGTTCCACCTGAAATTGCTCCAGAATGAAGCGCTGACAGCGGCAATTTTTGAGCGAAACGAACTCGGGCGGCGACAGCCCAGCACGGCAAGGGCAAGGGTATGAAAAAAGATAGTAGTGTAGCGCGGCGCAAGGCTTCAGCAAAACTGGTTGAGGGCCTTCGTGGCATTTTCATATTCTTGTTCTCCGTCTCTGGCCTCATTAACTTGTTGGCGTTGACGGGCTCGTTCTACATGATGCAGATCTATGATCGCGCCATCCCGTCGCAAAGCATACCGACCCTTGTCGGCCTTTCGGTTTTGGCCATCGGCCTTTTCTTATTCCAAGGCATATTTGAGACTGTGCGCAGCCAGATTTTGGTGCGCGTAGGCGCAGGGGTTGATCGCAAGCTTGCACCCCTCGCCCACAAAGTGGCCATCGACATGCCACGCTTTGGTTTTTCGCCTTCCGAAGCACTGGAACGTGGCCGCGATGTTGACACGGTGCGTAGTTTTCTGGGCAGCCAAGGCCCAATGGCCCTGTTCGATTTGCCTTGGCTTCCGCTTTATTTGATTTTCGTTTACGCCTTGCATCCCTATCTGGGTGCGCTGGTCACAGCGGGCGCTTTCATTCTTTCAATGCTGGCAATTGCCAATGAGTTGTTAACGCGCAAACTCGCCGGTGTGGCCCACAGCGCCACAATCGCACGCAATGTGATCGCCGATTCCAACGCCCGCAATGCTGAAGTGATGCGGGCTATGGGCTTTTCAGGTCGTGCGGTTTCACGCTTTGTTGAAGCCAACAGACAACATCTCGAATTGCAAACTCGGAGCAATGATATATCCGGAACGATGAGTGCGGTTTCGCGCATCCTGCGAATGATTTTGCAATCGGCCACTTTGGGCCTTGGCGCTTATCTCACAATTCAGGGCCAGATGTCTGGTGGCTCCATCATTGCTTGTTCGATCGCATCATCGCGCGCCTTAGCACCAGTCGATATGGCAATCGCCAATTGGAAAAATGTGGTCAATGCGCGCAACGCTTGGTCACGCATCATTGATACGATGGTGGCCTTGGCAGATGAACGCAAACCAATGGATTTGCCTGTGGCAAGCAAGGCATTGAAAGTCGAAAAACTTACCGTCGCAGCACCGTCAACAGGTCGCGTGCTGTTGAGCGAAGTCAGTTTTGAATTGAAGGCCGGACAGGCTTTAGGTGTAATCGGCTCGTCAGGTGGCGGTAAAACCACACTCGTGCGCGCCCTTACAGGAATATGGGCTTCTCTGCGCGGATCAGTCCGTTTGGACGAGGCCGAAATGAATCAGTGGCCAGAGGCAACTTTAAGCTCGATGGTCGGCTATTTGCCGCAAGATGTGGCTTTAATGGACGGCACAATCGCTGAAAACATTTCGCGTCTTGACCCCAAAGCTGATCCTGAAACGGTGGTGGCAGCAGCACGAGCAGCTGGCGTTCATGAGCTGATCCTTCATATGAGCGAGGGCTATCAGACTCAAGTTGGCACGCAGGGTGACACCCTGTCAGCGGGTCAGCGCCAGCGGATTGGCTTAGCGCGCGCGCT
>JAYWAB010000067.1:0-2379 GCA_043782835.1 Aestuariivirga sp. | reverse complement strand
CAACCCCCAAGCTTCGCACTGCAACATATAAGGATTAACCATGAGCCGCATCGCCTATGTCAACGGAGAGTATCTTCCAGAATCGGAAGCCAAGATTTCAGTGTTTGATCGCGGCTTTTTGTTTGCCGATGGCGTCTATGAAGTGACCCCCATCGTCAATGGCAAATTGGTGGATTATCCGGCGCATATGGAACGGCTGGAACGCTCTCTTTCCGAATTGAAAATGGCTTGGCCTTGCACGAGGGACGCGCTCAAGAAAATGCATGAGGAATTGATTGCCCGAAACAGTTTGAAAGAGGGCATCATCTATATGCAGATCACGCGCGGGATTGCGGACCGCATGTTTAATTTCCCCAAGGAGATTAAGTCTTCTCTGGTGGCTTTTCCGCAGGTGATGAGCCTGACTGACAATCCCAATGCACGCACAGGTGTGAAAGTTGTGACCACGCCGGATATTCGCTGGCTGCGGCGTGATATTAAATCTGTGATGTTGCTGGCCCCGGTTTTGGGCAAGCAGGAAGCTTATGAAAAAGGGGCTGCCGAAGCCTGGATGGTGGAAGATGGCTTTGTGACCGAGGGCACGTCATCCAACGCCTATATCGTCAAAGGCAACAAGGTGATCACACGGCCCTTGTCTAACCGCATTCTGGCTGGCTGCACACGCCGTGCGTTGTTCCGGCTGTCGAAGGAACATGGCGTGGACGTTGAGGAACGGTTGTTCACACCGGAAGAAGCTTACGCGGCAGACGAGGCGTTTCTCACATCAGCATCACAATTCGTGATGCCGATTGTGGAAATCGACGGCCACCGCATCGGCGGCGGACAAGTGGGGCCGGTGGTGCGCAAATTAAGAGAGTTGTTTCTGGAAGAGGCGCAGGGGTAAAGCTAGTTTTGCTGTCACTTGCCCGAAGCTCAAATGGCTTGCCAGCCATTTGCGCGCGCTTTCAATTCTTTGTTGACGGCTCGCTTCTTCCAAAATGATAACCGCAATTTCTTCGTCAGACTTTATTTCAAAATAGTGCTTTGGAACAATTTTGCCTTGGTTAAGTGAGGTGATGCAAAGTGTCGTGACCATGATGTTCTCCTTTTAAGTGAGGCGCGTCTTGCGCTTGAGAACACACTGGTCGTTTCCGCGATTTATCTCCTTAAGCGGGCGGTTAATTGTTCCAAAAAGTTACAAATGGCCGAATGAAGGGCGTTATTCCAACCCCGCGAGGCGCAATCCGTCCAGAATGTTCGCACAACGGTCCGTATATTTCTGCGCCTGCCCCGCCCAGATGCGTTCGACGGTGACGCCGGGGCCACTCTCTTGAGTTCGGCAAGGTGGTGGTGTGCCTCCGCCATCCGGCCCAAATGCGCATTGGCCGCAATCAACATCCAAAGATTACAGGAATCGACTGGGTTCAGCGCTCTTGACCGGGCGGCCCATGAGAGTGCCTCAACGTAGTTGCCGCGTATCATGTGCACATGGGCAATTGCTGTGAGGGTCCAAAAAGCTGCAGGGTCACGCGGGCTCAACTCAAGCGCCCGGTGAAAATAAGCGAGCGCGTCGTCGACCTCACCACAATGCAAATTTGCGATGCCTGCCATGTTTACAACCATAAGGTTGTTCGGATTGGCCTCCAGTGCTGATCCTATGACTGCCATTCCCCATTCATAATCTTTGACGACGTGAATCAACGCCGCTGCGCAGTGCGCCATCACAGTCGCGTCTCCCGCCGCATTTTGCAGGCACCGCCGCACCAACTCCGCGCATTTCAATCGGTCGTCGGGCCCAATTGGTTCTGCGTACATCACATCAATAGACACCTGTGCACTAATCTTTAAAGAGAGCACAATCGCGTTGTTAGGTTCCAAGGCCAGTGCTTGGTTCAAAAGTTCAAAGGTTTCGGCATAGCCAGCAACAGTTTTCGTAAAGAGCCTCGGAAGTGCTCGCAAATATAGATCATACACTTCTGTGCTTCCGGGTCTCTCGCGCCGCGAGTATTCCAGCTCTGCCGCCTGAATCCGCGGCTCAACAATTGTTGCTACAGCAGCAGTTATACCGTCCTGAAAGTCAAAAATATTGCTCAACGCACCGTCGAATTTCTGCGCCCAGAGGTGGCTGCCGTTGGTGCCGTCCACAAGCTGTGCGGCAATGCGCAAGGTGTCGCCAGATTTGCGCACGCTACCTTCGAGGACGTAACGAACCCCCAATTCCTTGGCCACTTGGCGCACGTCAATAGCTCGGCCTTTGTAGGTGAAGGACGAGTTACGGGCAATGACTGCGAAGCGCTTGAAGCGGCTCAGCGCGGTGATGATGTCTTCGACAACGCCATCGGCGAAATAGTCTTGCTCAGGATCGCCGCTTAAATTGCTGAAGGGCAGCACAGCGAGGGA
>JAYWAB010000066.1:0-2090 GCA_043782835.1 Aestuariivirga sp. | reverse complement strand
CTCACTCATTGAAAACATTCAACGTCTTCCCATGGATGACATGGACCAGTTCGAGGCTTTCCAACGTCTGTTAAAAGAGGGCCGCACCATCGAAGACATTGCCAATACTTTTGGTGTGACTGAGATTATGGTGAAGCGCCGTTTGGCGATTGCCAATCTGTCACCCAAGATCAGAACCGCCTACCGCGCCGAGGAGATCGACGGCGAGACGCTGCGGGCTTTAACCCTAGCCTCAAAGCAGCAGCAGAAAGACTGGCTTCTGCTCTTTGAAGACCCCGAACAACATGCGCCACGCGGCAGCAATCTCAAACGCTGGTTGCTGGGAGGTTCGCAAATCCCTACCACCAATGCGATCTTTGACATCACAAGCTATAAGGGTGAAATCGTCTCAGACTTGTTTGGCGAAGAAAGCTACTTCGCCAACCCTGACACGTTTTGGTCACTGCAAAACCAAGCCATTGCAGCCCTCAAAGCCAGCTTTGAAGCCAATGGCTGGACCCGTGTTGAAGTCATGGAACAAGACCAACGGTTCAACGAATGGGACTACGAGAAGACCGCCAAGAAGAAGGGTGGTGCGGTGTTCATCTCCGTCTCTGACCGTGGTGAAGTTGAAGCCCATGAAGGCTATCTCACACGCGCCGAAATCCGCAAGGCCGAGGCGAAAGCCTCAGGAACGGCAAACCTACAAGCCAAATCCGAAAAGCCAGAACTGACGAAGCCCATGCAGAATTATGTCGAACTGCATAGGCTTACCGCTACTCGCCTTGAACTCTTGAACCACCCGCAAATTGCTTTGCGTCTTGTGCTGGCGCACATGATTGTGGGTTCAAATCTGTGGATGGTGAAGCCCGAACCAATGAAGGCGGCAAAGCCAGAGATTGGAGATTCTGTTGCTGCCAATCCCGCTACAACTGCCTTCGAAGAACGGCGCAAGGAGTTGTTGGCCCTTTGCGGATTTGAAGAAGATCGCCAAGAATTGGTTCGGCCAAATGGCGACGATTACAGCCTTGCAAGTCTCTTTGCCCGCCTTCTCAAACTGCACGAAGACGATGTCATGCGCCTTCTCGCATTGGCCATGGCAGAAACCTTGGCCTGTGGCACAGCCACGGCAGAAGCCACTGCTATAATCACCAGCGCCACTCTCAATGACTGGAGTCCTGATGACACATTCTTTGATCTTTTGGCTGGCAAAGATGTGGTTCAGGCCATGCTGGTAGACATTGCCTCACCCGCCGTTGCCGATGGCAACAGGAACGAAACCACCAAAGTGCAGAAAGGTATCGTCAGAGATTTTCTGCATGGCACCAATGGCCGTGAACATAAAATGGATTGGGTTCCACCTTATTTTCAGTTCCCACCTAAAGCCTATACGGAACGAGGCGGGACAGGTTGTGGTGACAGCTGGAACAAAGTAGCTGCATTGTTTGAGAATACCAACACTTGATCGACATAAAAGAAGATTGCCCCCGTGCAAATTTTACGCGGGGGCTTTTGTTTGATCGAAACGATCCCAGACCGCAGCATATAAATCCTTGTGGTCTGACCCTACTGCTTTGCCGAGAATAGCGTAGAGTTTCTTTGGTCCAAACTCAGGAGCGGCGATAGACAGACTCACATATTCTTCGTTGGAGGTGTCGTCTTTGCGGGCTAGTCCGCACCGATTTCAATGCCTTCAGTCACCACGCGGAAGTCGAGTTGGCAATCGGCGGTCTTTTAAATATTGGGTAGAATGTCGATGTCGGCTTTGATGCTGACAGTGCGTAAAGTTCCTTTGTAATGTCCGTCAGCTTGTTTGGTCACATATCCAACTGCATTCAGCATTCTCCCTTTTGCCTTGCTCGAAGCCCTGTTTCTCAGGCGTGCCCTCAGAGACCTACATCTGTCCAAAGCCGGTCCCGAAACCCTGTCACCCCAGTTTTTTCCCCGCCGCAAGGGCGGCTCCTCGCGGGCGCTTTGCTCCAAAAAACAGGCGTGACAGGGTCCTCCACTTACGTTGCGGCCAAGAGGTTCAGGCCCGTTTTGGCAGATGAACGGTCAGGCATCGCCAGAGGAACAGTCCTCGAAGCGAAACCAAATGGAGAATATCATGA
>JAYWAB010000065.1:0-8370 GCA_043782835.1 Aestuariivirga sp. | reverse complement strand
GGGAATGTTTCGGCGCACTTTGCTTTCCGGCTTGCCCGATCCATCCCAATGCTCATCGAGATTTTGAATGGCGTCAGCCACGTTGCTGCTGAAACCCATCTGCCGTGCAATGTCGGCCCCGCGATGACACCGCGCCTCGATCAATTCGCGTGCAATCTCTCCACCGTTGCGCATGATATGGATGATGGCGCGGAAACGTTCAGCCATCGATCTGTCGAGGCCGGTATGTGACAAAACAAACCGCAAGGCTTGTGACATTGATCCATCGATTGTCTTGAAATCGGCTTTTAATTTGCGGTCATCGGCCAGGTAAAGTTGGCAGATGCGGGCCGCATTGCTGGAGCAGCCAAGGTCTTTCAGCAAAAGTGTGTAGTATAGATCAGACAGTTCATGGCGCGGCATGTTGATGGCCTCGCCCAATTTCATCCCGATCCAGCAAACCCGTGTGCAATGCCCTGAGGGCTGGCCTTCGGTCAGGTCAAGCGCGTGGCTGAGTGCGCCAATCAGCTCGGCACTGCGAATTTGAATGGGCGGGGCGTTTGAAATCATGCGGGCCAGTTTGGCGACGGTCCCTTAAAAAGCCGTGAATGGCGTATTTTCGATCCGCCTTGCGGCTCTGACCGAAACCCGGCACACAGCGAGCCTATGGAAAAAACTGAACTGATCATCGGCATCGACACGGGCGGCACCTACACAGATGCCGTGGTCATCGACGCACAAAAGCACATGTTGTTGGCTTCTGCCAAGGCGATCACCACCAAGGGTGATTTGGCCGTGGGCGTAGTGGAAGCGATGGCAGAAGCCATGGCACGTATTTCGAATTTCAACCCCGCCGCCGTGCGCATGGTGTCGGTTTCAACCACATTGGCCACCAACGCGGTGGTTGAAGGCCATGGTGGTGCAGTGGGCCTGGTGTTGGCTGGCTTTGATGAAAATATGCTGGCGCGCAGCGGGCTGGTTGCCGCTTTTCCGCAGATGCCGATTTTATCGGTGGCGGGCGGGCATGATCACACAGGTGCCGAAGCGGCCAGGCTTGATCTCGCTTCTGTCGAAGCTTGGTTGAAAATCAACGCATCCGATGTTTCGGCCTTTGCCGTTGCTTCAGCCTTTGCAGTGCGCAACCCCGCGCATGAAGAGGTCTTGCGCGATCTCATTGCAAAAATCTGCGCCAAGCCCGTCACCATGTCGCACAGCCTGGCCAGCGCGCTGGATGCGCCGCGCCGCGCCCAAACAGCAGTGTTGAACGCCCGGCTGATCTCGCGCATCTCGGATCTCACCGCAGCGGTTGAGCGCGCCATGACGCGGCATAAGCTCAATTGCCCGCTCATGCTGGTCAAAGGTGATGGCAGCCTCGCCAATGCAGACATTATCACATCCCGGCCCATTGAGACTGTGCTCTCCGGCCCAGCGGCCAGCTTGATCGGCGCGCAATGGCTTTCGGGCCTGGATGATTTTGTGATGTCAGACATGGGCGGCACGACGACGGATGTGGGTCTGCTGATCGGTGGCTTGCCGCAAGTGGCCGAACAGGGCGCTGAAGTGGGCGGTTGGCGCACCATGGTCAAAGCCATTGATGTGAAAACCATCGGGCTTGGCGGTGACAGTGAAGTGAAATTGGCCCTGGGCCAAGAACTGCAACTCGGCCCTGAACGCGCTGTCCCTATTTCACTCCTCTGCCACCGCGAACCTGAAGTTTTAAAACTCTTGGAAGCCGATCTGGCTGAAACAACGGGCGGCTCACAGCTTGGCAAGTTTCTCGTTTTGCCCTTCGGCGCGAAAAAATCGGCCGCAGTTCACGGCTTGAACGCGCGCGAAGCAGAAATTCTGCACGGGATGTCAGATCGTCCGGTGCCTTTACGCAAATTCGCCACGGGTGCTGCGTCCAACCGCGCGGTTGCGGCTTTGCGCAAACGCGGTCTTATCCAATATTGCAGCTTCACACCATCAGATGCAGCCCATGTTCTGGGCCTGCAAGACAACTGGTCCACAGCCGGGGCCGATGTGGCGGCAAAGCTTTTCGTTCGTTTCCGCGAAATGAAAGCGGGTGATGAAACAATCCTAAAACGTTTCTGTACAGAGGTCTGGGGCTTGGCGGTCTCCGCCTCTACCCGCGTTGTCCTGCATCAGACCTTTGGCAAACCCTTAAATGGCGAACTGGTCGATACTGTTTGCAATGGAACCGGCCAAATGGGGCATGTCGCCATTCGCCTATCACCCAAAGTGCCAATCGTCGCAGTCGGCGGTCCGGTTAAAATTTATTACCCTGAAGTCGCCAGGCGCCTGTCATGTGAAGTGATCTTCACACCCAACTGTGAAGTGGCCAACGCCATCGGTGCTGCGGCAGGGCTGGTGTCCTGCAGTGCCGTGGCGGAGGTCGATGGTGATGGTGCAGGCAATTTCAGGGTGACAGGGCAGGGCCCCGTCTTGACCTTTTCCACCGCCAAAGCTGCCGTGCAGCAGGCAACATCCCTTGCCGAAGCCGCGGCCCTGAAGCGGGCCTTGGCGCAAGGCAGCAGAGAACCGAAAGTCACCACCCGTGTCGACAAGCATTTTCTGCCCAATGCCACGGGCGATGATGCATTGATTTCCGCAATCGTCATCGCCGAAGCGCGTGGGCAGCCCCACGGCATTTAGAAATCATTAACCAATCCGCCCCTGCAATGTGATTGTTGCATATAAATTTTGCTTGGCAATCCCTCATTAACCGTACCGCGAATAAGAAGGAGTTTGCTAATCACTGGGATGAGGGAATCATGACAAGCGCTGGTCTTAAGGGTTGGGATTTATCAGTGCAGCCAAAGCCAGTCTGGCGCGTTGAACGCAGCGCTTCCACCAGCGGTGCCATGCCCTTTTTCCCCGATCAAAACGGCGGCGTTTATGAAAAGCTCCTGAATAATCTACCCATCATGCTCCATTCCATGGATGGCTCGGGCCGTATGCTTTCGGCCAACACCACGTGGTGTGAAAGTCTAGGCTACGCCGCCAATGATATCATGGGCCGCTCCTTCAGCGAATTCCTGCCGATGGAATCGCGCAGTAAACTTGTCACCGAAATCTATCCGAAGTTTCTCACCTCTGGTTCATATCGCAACGGCGAAATCCTGATCCACCGCAAGGATGGATCATTGGCCACTGTGTTGTTGTCGATGACAGCGTATCGTGGCGACAAGGGCAAACTTGAACGCTCCGTCTGCACGCTGGAAGATATTACCGCGCGCAAGATTACCGAAATCGCCAATGGCCGCGCTGATCACCGTTTCAAAAGTGCCTTTGCTGCCGCCGCCCACGGGCTGGCTGTGGTTTCGCCCTCGGGCCATATCGAAGTGGCCAATTCATCACTCAGCGCGCTGTTGCAACGTGATGATCTCGATGGCCGCAATGTGAACTTTGAAGACATCCTCCATAACGACGACAAGATGGCTTTCATGGCAGGCATGCACCGCTTGCTGTCGGGTGAAATTCCAGTCTTGCTGCAAGAAACGCGCTTGCTGACAGGCCAGGGCAAGACCGTGGCAGGCATGATTTCAATCGCACTGGTCAAGAACGAAGCGGGCGAGACCGAACAACTGATCGTTCAAATCACCGACATGTCGGAACGCCGCGTGGCTGATGATCGGCTGCAAAAGGCCCAGAAGATGGAAGCGATCGGCCAACTCACCGGTGGCTTGGCCCATGACTTCAACAACCTTCTCACTGTCATCATCGGCAATCTGCAATTGCTCGATGGCAAAATGGGCGCTGATGAAAAATCCGCCAAGCGTGTGGCTGAAGCCATTGACGCAGCGCGCAAAGGCTCTGATCTCACCCGCCAACTTTTGGCTGTAGCCCGCAAACAAGAATTGGCGCCCAGCGACGTAGACGTCAACGCGCTCGTTGCTGAAATGGCTCCACTTCTCACCCGCAGCATCGGCGAAAATATCAATCTCACCGTCGAAACGATGTCGGGCAACCCACATGTGTTGATTGATGCTTCGCAGCTCGAATCCGCCATCCTCAATCTCGCCATCAACGCCCGCGATGCGATGGAAGGCAGTGGCAGCATAGTGATTGAAACCCAGCCTTCCTATCTTGATCAAGACTATGCTGATCGCCACCCCGAAGTAACCCCGGGAAACTATGTCATGGTGGCTGTGACAGACACGGGCGGCGGCATGTCACCCGAGCTTCTCGAAAAAGTGTTCCAACCCTTTTTCACCACCAAGCCACTGGGCCAAGGCTCAGGCCTCGGCCTGTCAATGGTCTACGGCTTCATCAAACAATCAGGTGGTCACATCAACATCTATTCAGAAGTTGGCCATGGCACGTCCGTGAAAATGTATTTGCCGCGTCAAGCATCTGCGGACGAAAGCGCCAAAACCAATCCGGTGGCCGATCTGGTTGCCATAGCAACCGCAGCCATCCAAGCCGAACCGATTGCCAAGCCAAGCGCAGCGCGCAAGCCAAAGGTATTGGTGGTTGAAGATCAAGAAGCCGTGCGCGCCGTCGCTTGCGGCTTCCTTGAAGATTTCGGCTATGACGTGATCGAAGCTGGCGATGGCTTCCAAGCGCTGGCTGTGTTGCAAGAAGTGCCTGATATTGACCTGATGTTCTCTGACGTGGTTATGCCCGGTGGCATGAATGGCTTTGATCTGGCCCAGGCCGCCCAAAGCCTGAAGCCGGGCCTCAAAATTGTCCACACCTCAGGCTACCCAAAAGGCGCCATGGTGCATCAAGATGAGCCACGCTTTAAAAACGGCTACATCATCATGAAGCCATATCGCCGCGATGATCTTCACAAGATCATCAACGACGCGCTGGAACAGCAATAGAGCAAGACAATGCAAACCTCCGGCTGTGTCGGCGGAACGTTGTCCGGCGATGTCGCTTGATTTGCGCCCACCACGTGCCCGTGATAACCCAACACACCTGTCGATCAGGAACAAGGGGGCGCGCTTGCTGGAGAAATTGCTTCAAGATTTTGCAGGGCTAATTTCGTTCAGCGGCCTGTTCACTGTTTTGGTCCTCACTGCCCTTGAGGTGGTGATGGGTTTCGACAATCTTCTCTATATCTCCATCGATGCGCGTCGCGCCGCTCCCGACGCCCAAGCTTTTGTGCGCCGCGCCGGAACGCTGATCTCGTTGGCAATGAGCGTTGTCCTGTTATTTGTCGTGCTCGGGCTGATCGGGGCTCTGGAGCACCCGTTCCTGACTTTGAACCTTGTCTGGCTACAAACCGCACTCAGCGGCCACGCCCTCATTGTGATATTCGGCGGCTTAATGTTGATCCGCACAGCCATTCGTGAAATTCACCATATGTTGTCGGTGAGTGATTTGGAGAACGAGGGGCCGAAAGGTGGCACTGTCACTTCGGTTGGCTCGGTTCTCGCCTCAATCGCATTGATGTGTCTGGTGTTTTCTTTTGATACTGTCGTTGCGGCCATCGCTTTCACCGACAACATCGCTATCATGTTGGTTTCGGTGATCCTAGCGGGTGTAATCTCAGTTCTGGCCTCAGATAAGGTCGCGCAGTTTCTGCAAAGGAACCGGCTGTATGAAGTTCTTGGGCTTTTTGTGTTGCTGCTGGTGGGCGCGATGCTATTGGCTGAAGGTGGCCACATTGCCCAGCTTAGTTTCTTCGGCTTCGAAGTCCAACCCATGGCCAAAAGCACCTTCTATTTTATCCTCGGCGCATTGGTCATCGTTGATGTCCTGCAAGGCCGCTATCAGAAAAAGCTCGATAAGGAAAAGGATATGAGCGGTTGATTACTTGAGACGGGGGTCGAGAGCGTTCAGCGTCACACCAGCAATTTTTACTTTGTTGAAATCGTTGTGATGGGGATTTATCAAAACATTGAATGAATCGGGCATGATAACTGACGGAACACGCAATAGAGTGGAGGTTTGTTCGGTCAACCACCTGCTGCCGACTATCTTGGTATAATGTTCATCTAGCTGCCAGTCGTTTTTCAATCCTTCTATGTCAGGTAATTCCATTTGGTCTGGAGCTTCAATTTTGAGAAGTTTGTAAGTGTCGGGAAGTGTGGCGCGGCTGTTCTGGACGAGTATTTCCAACATTGCCAAAGCTGGGGTTTCAGCCGCGTAAACAATCTCCAGTCCCTTTGTGTTCCACCGACCCGTATACTTTGCTGCGCCAGCGCCAGAAATATCCCCATAGTTCGATATGCGCCAAAAAAACATGTTTAGACAAATATGCCGTGATCAATTTGTCCTAAAATTTGGTCTACCACCAACGCGCCAGTCTCAGTTTTCAACAGCGAAAGGGGAGTTTGATTTGCCAACCGAGCCAGTGGGGTTCGCAGCCATTTGTTTGCCTTTTCCGTATTTGCAAAAACACGGTCAGCCTCCGTGGCAATTCTGGCTAGGCGCAGCGCCTTGTCAGTTTCGGTTTGAGTGAGCTTTTCTTTTCGTACAATACGCCTTGCCAAAGTTCTTGCAGGAATGACCAACTCGTAAATTTCCGGAAGACTAAATCGGCTAGTCCAACCCTTTTGCAGTGAAACAGCCTTTAAAGACAGATATTTACCTTCTGCTGCCTCATTAAAATGGGTTTGAAAAATTCCAGCAAAAGACGTTTGTCCCCCAGCCTTAGGGGCCAAAACCTCACTGGACCAAAGTTCTGCCAAATTGTTTGCCATTGTGACAATATGGCATACATGCCCGCAAATTTCAACTTGTAAGTCATTTGGTTTACACCTTGGGTGAACCCGTCTAGAAGGCGCGCAACACCCATTTTAGTTGCAGGATTTAATTCATGGCGCGTCAGTTTATCTATCATATGCAAGGGCTTTCGAAATCTTATGCCGGCGGCAAGAAAGTTTTGGATAATGTGCATTTGCAGTTTTATCCCGATGCAAAAATCGGCGTCTTGGGCCCTAATGGTTCAGGCAAATCCACTTTGCTTAAACTCATGGCGGGCATCGATAAAGAATATAACGGCGAGGCTTGGATCGCTGATGGCGCCACCATTGGCTATCTCGAACAAGAGCCGCAGCTTGACCTGACAAAGAACGTTCTCGAAAACGCTATGGAGGGCGTGGCCAAGCAGAAGGCAATCTTGGACGAATATAACGCCTTGATGGCGGATTATAATGATGAGAACGCGGCCAAGGCTGGCAAGCTGCAAGATGTGATTGATGCGCAGAACCTGTGGGATTTGGAGGCGCAAGTTGAAGTGGCAATGGATGCGCTACGCTGCCCACCGGGCGATGCGTCAGTTGAAAATCTCTCCGGTGGTGAAAAGCGCCGCATTGCATTGACGCGGTTGCTGCTCGCGAAACCTGATCTTCTGCTGCTCGACGAACCCACCAACCATCTCGATGCTGAATCAGTGAATTGGCTTGAACATCATCTGCGCGATTACCCGGGCGCCATTCTCATCGTCACCCATGATCGCTATTTCCTCGATAACGTCACGGGATGGATTCTTGAATTGGATCGCGGCAAGGGCATCCCTTATGAAGGCAATTACTCGGCCTATCTGAAAGCTAAGTCTAAACGCTATGCGCAAGAGCAGCGTGAAGATGCATCGCGTCAGAAAGCGATTGATCGTGAATCCGAATGGATCGGCGCATCGCCCAAAGCCCGCCAAGCCAAATCAAAGGCGCGTATTTCGGCTTATGATGAACTGCTAAAGAAAAATGACGAGCGCCTGAAGTCCAACACCGCGCAAATCATCATTCCACCCGGCGAACGCTTGGGCGATAACGTGATTGAGCTTGAAGGCTTGAACAAAGCTTACGGTGATCGCTTGCTGATTGAGAACCTGAATTTCAAACTCCCGCCCGGCGGCATTGTCGGCATCATCGGAGCCAACGGTTCTGGCAAAACCACATTGTTCCGCATGTTGACAGGGCAGGAGAAGCCTGATGCAGGTGTGATCAAAATCGGTGAGAGCGTTCACTTAGGCTACATTGATCAAAGCCGCGATTCTTTGGCCCCCAACAAAACCGTCTGGGAAGAAATTTCAGGCGGCAATGATGTGATCTATCTGGGCAAACGCGAAATGAACAGTCGCGCTTATACAGGTGCCTTCAACTTCAAGGGTGCCGATCAACAGCAGAAGGTGGGAACACTCTCAGGTGGCCAGCGCAACCGCGTGCATCTGGCCAAGATGCTGAAGTCTGGCGCAAACGTGTTGCTATTAGACGAACCGACCAATGATCTGGACACCGAAACCTTGGCCGCGCTTGAAGAAGCGCTGGAGGATTTTGCCGGCTGCGCCGTCATCATCAGCCATGACCGCATGTTCTTGGATCGTCTGGCCACGCATATCCTAGCCTTCGAGGGCGACAGCCATGTGGAATGGTTTGAGGGCAATTTCCAGGATTATGAAGAAGACAAAAAGCGAAGGCTGGGCGAAGACAGCGTGAT
>JAYWAB010000064.1:0-2430 GCA_043782835.1 Aestuariivirga sp. | reverse complement strand
ATGACCGGAACGCCCGGCCACGTAAACACCATGGCCACGGCCGTTGCACATTTTTTCGAAAAATATCCGCAACACACCATGAAACCCGGCGATGTTTATTGCACCAATGACCCATGGCTTGGCACAGGCCATCTGTTTGACTATGTGATGATGACACCAGTGTTCCTCAAACAAAAACTCGTCGCGTTCTTTGCTTCCACGTGCCATGTAATCGACGTAGGCGGCGTAGGTTTCTCGGCAAAAGCAAATTCGAGCTTTGAAGAAGGAACGCTGATCCCTCATCTGATGATCCGCAAACAGGGCAAGCTGAATGATGAGTTGCTCAGCATCATCCTCGCCAACAGCCGCAATCCAGTTGAGGTGAAGGGTGATCTCCTCTCGCTTATCAGCGCCAATGACACTGGGGCTAGACGACTGGTCGAGATGATGACCGAATTCAATATGTCATCGCTTGATAAACTGGGCGATCACATTTTGAAAACCTCCGAGAAGGGTGCACGCGAAGCTATCAAAGCATTACCCGATGGCGAGTGGTCTTACGCCCTGCCGCTGGATGGATATGAAGCGCCCGTCACCATCAAAGCAAAACTCATCATCAAAAACGGCAAGATCATTGTCGACTACACAGGCACATCTGCCGCTTCAATCTATGGCATCAATTCGCCCCGCACCTATTCGCTGGCCTATTCCGTCTTCGCACTCAAGGCGATCATTGCCCCTCATGTGCCCAACAATATCGGCTCGCTCTCATGCTTTGACATCATCACCGAGCCGCACACAATTGTTGATCCCATCCGCCCCTCGCCCGTCACCTCGCGGCATGTGACGGGGCAAATGTTGGCCGATGCGGTATTTGGTTGCTTGGCGCAGGCACTGCCCGGAAAAGTACAAGCAGAATCTGCAGGCAGCATTTGGATGATCTCCCTCAACTCCGCTCATGGCCGCGTGGCGCGCGCTGACTTAGAAGGCACAAGTGATTTCGGCGTGCTGGCGATAGGCCTCGGCGGCATCGGCGGCAGGCCCGGCAAAGACGGCCTTTCCACCATGGCCTTCCCATCCGGCATCGACGGCATTCCAGTTGAAATCACTGAAAGCCAATGCCCGCTGTGGTTTAAAGAAAAGCAATTCTTGAAAGGCAGCGGCGGGGAAGGCGAATATCGTGGCGGGCTTTCGCAACGTTTCGAAATCCGCAACCGCGAACCAGCCCCGTTCACCATCAGCGCCGCCACCTTCGACCGCATCAAACACCCAGCCCAAGGCCGCGATGGCGGCAAACCTGGTTCATTGGGCGTAGCCAGGTTAGGCAGCGGCCCAGCCCTCCCCGACAAAGGCATCCACCTCGTCCCCAAAGGCGACAGCCTAATTTTGGATCTCCCCGGCGGCGGCGGCTTTGGCGATGCAAACAAGCGGCGTGTGGAGATGGTCGAGGCGGACAAGAAGGCGGGGGTTATCTAATCGTCCTCTACCACAAAGCGGGACAGGAAAGGGGCCCGTTGCGGAGCAATGGGATAGGTGAGGGGAAGTGTATTACTTGAGAAGTTCTCAAGTCACAGCCTTCCGTTCCCGAAACTGCGGCACATCCCACAAGCGCTCATCCAACACCTCGCGCAAAACCTCCACTGCATCCCACACATCAGCATAAGAATTATACAGCGGCGCAAAACCAAAGCGCATCATGTCGGGGGCGCGGAAGTCACCGATGGCACGGCGAGAAATTAGCGCTTGCATGATGGCATAGGCTTGCGTGTGGCGTAGACAGACATGGCTGCCGCGACGGGCAAAATCACGTGAGCCATAAAGTGTAACGCCATGCGCACCGCACCGCGCCTCGGCTAACTCCGTAAACAGCGCGCACATTTTTTGCGCCTTGGCATAAACATCAACCATCGCAACATCGGCCCACACATCCATCGCGGCATCAAGTGCTTGCATCGACAGCATCGGCTGCGTGCCGCATTGCATGCGGATGATGCCTGAAGCCGCTTCAAACTCTGGTGCGAAAGCAAAAGGAGCCGCATGGCCCCACCAGCCCACCAGCGCTGGCATCACTTCGCTTTGCAAACGCGGATGCACATAGACAAAAGCAGGCGAACCCGGCCCGCCGTTTAAATATTTATAGGTGCAACCAACCGCAAAATCCGCATTCACCTCTTGCAAGCGTCCGGGCACAGCACCCGCTGAATGCGCCAAATCCCAAATCACCAAGCAGCCCTTGGCATGAGCCTTATCCGTTACTGCTTTCATATCATGGCGGCGCGCCGAGCGATAATCCGTCTCCGTCAACATCACCACTGCCACGTCCTCAGTGATGGCATCCATCACCGCCTCTGGCTCCACCACACGCAACGTGTGGCCATCATTCATGAAGCCGCTTAAGCCTTGGGCCACATAGAGATCGCTGGGGAAATTCCCCGAGTCAGACAAGATCAC
>JAYWAB010000063.1:0-6896 GCA_043782835.1 Aestuariivirga sp. | reverse complement strand
CCCCGATGATGAGGATGGATTTGAGGTCGGTACGTTTTGGCATGTGACGGGAAACCCTGATTTGGGGTGTCCTACACAAGGGCGGGGACGATTCCAAGGGCTGTGGACAGGTTTTTAGAATTGCTCGGCAAAGACACGAATAACTAGCCAAGGGATCATTTCTTTGAAAACCATTTGGCGCACAGGTAACGCATCATTGAAGTGTGGAATAGTTTCGCAGCCTGGCTCAACCAAGTCCACTGAAACATATCCGTGGATCGGCCCTAGAATCCCGGCTTCAATTTCTACAACACCTGCGAATTGTTTTGGATCAAAAGTCGCACCTACGGTTTTCGGGCCGAATCCTTTTTGAGACACGATCTGTTCTGCTCCGAGAAATGACCTCGTCGGCGGTTGACGTACTTTATTAAGCGTGGCCCTACCATGGCTCTTTATGTGGCTTTTGCCATCTTTATGATAACTTATATGCGGATCCCAATCGGGATCTGCCCTCGGAATAAACACATAAACGTCACCTCTTACAGATCGCCGAACCCAAAGAACGAGCCAAAGATTTGTACCGTCGCAAACTGCAACCGCGTACAAAAGCTGCCCTTGCACAGCCTTGAATTTCACCAAACCCATTTTTGGGCTCGACTGCCGTTTATGTTGGGCGTCATTGTACAAAGCTCGCCATGTTTCCAATTGATCACGTTGGAGTGCCACTAGGTCGATAGCTTGAAACCGGAGCCAGCCTTCAAATGTGTTGAGATCGTCTTCGCTGATAAATTGGTTCTTCATCAGACAGCAATGGCAAACGGGTTTATGATTTCCATCTCCAACCCCGCAAAATCTTTCACATTCCTTGTCACCAACGCCGAACCCTTTACCATTGCTGTGGCGGCCATCATTGAATCTGAAACTGTGAGAATGCGACCGACGTTTTTCTCATAGGCGCGGAGCTTGCCTGCGGTCTCGGCGATTTCCAACGTCACTGGAATTACCCTCGCGCCGAAACGATCGCGCATGGCGGCGAGGAAGGCGGTGAGGCGGGTTTTTTGTTCGGGCTGTGCCATCTCAAGCCCATAAGCCAGCTCATGGAACATCATCGTGCTGACAAGGAGGCGCGGGGTTTCGTTGAGGAATTTTACTACGCCTGCATTCGGCGTTTTGCGCGATAGTTCTGAGATGATGTTGGTGTCGATGAGATAGTCCATGATCAGGCGAAGATGATGTCGGCGCGATCTTCGCGGCGGTCTGGAAGCGTGATTCCCTCACCCATCTGCGCGGCTTGCTTCACCAGCCATGCGCCATCGTGGTCGGCAAAGTTGGCTTCAAAGGCTTCCGCCGAGACCACCACGCAAGGGTTCTGCGTGCCGATAACCTGCGGTTGACCCGCCCTTGCGCGACGCAGAATTTCTGAGAGCTGGGATTTTGCATCAACAATTGACCACATTGCGGAAAATTCCTTGTTGTGGACTAGTCTAGTTCATTTAAGATGATTGAGCAATAGGGATGTTAACAGTTTCTGTGACCAGCTGACCCTTCCCAGCGTCTTTACCATATCCTCGTTGTTTCCCATCTTCACCTGCGCCCCTTCATCGGGTTGGCATGGCACTTGCTCCGATCCCCTCATACCGAATGCGGTTGATGCAAGAACGGCAGTTTTGAAACAATGAGGGCCATAATGAAAATTGATCAAAATATCGAATTCAAGTCAGTGGGAGGGGCATTATGACACCAGATGCCTTGTTGATCTGCCTGACTATCGTTGCCAATCTTGATAATGGCAGCGTCGTTAATCGCGAATGTCATTATGAGATGCCGAAGGTTGCCATACTTTCCCAAAGCGTCGAGAAACCAGCCGTCATCGCGGTTTCGCAAGTCTCGGCCACTGTGACGGCCCCGGTCGTTGTGGCAGCCGCCAGCGCACCCATCGCCCATGACGCGGAAGTTCATGTGGTTGACGCAATTATCGCTCCAACACCGAAAATGCAGGCCCGCCGCCGCGTTAGAAACGTGATGTTGCACCATGCCAAAGTGCATTACGCACAGGCGCGCAAAACAGTCGGCCATGAGGTGACGGCGCAGAACGATAAGTCTTTTCGTTTTTCATGGTACGAGCGGATGGCAGCCAAATAACCCGGCGGGCCTTGGCGATGAAGTAACTTGCTTCATCGAGCGGTTATTTCAGCCGGCCAGTTCGGCTGGGACCGAGAAAAAAGGCAGCAAAGCCATGCGCGGCAGCCGAACATGCTGATGCGTCGGCAAGGTTTGACCTGATCGGTCCGGTCTAAACGCCGGATCAGATTCTTTATGGACAGACGGGAATAAAACGCCGCTCGCTTGAGTCTCCTCTTCAGAAGCACTTTTTCACTGCTTTCTGGAGGAACGACGATGAGCGCACATCATGATTACGACGACAAGAAAAACGGCATCACCCGCCGCCACGCTTTGGAATGCATGGTGTGGGCGGGCACTGGCGTGCTCTGGGGGATGCGGGCGGGGGTTCCTGTTTCGCTGGGGATGCTTGGCCAAGCTGAGGCGGCCAAAGCTGCCGCTGGTTTTACATTCATGCAGATTTCAGACAGCCATATCGGTTTTGATAAGCCTGCCAACCCCCATGCCATTGACACATTGAAAGAAGCTGTAGGGCATATTGCGGCTTTGCCTCAAAAGCCGGCCTTCATGCTGCACACAGGTGACATTACCCATCTTTCCAAGCCCGAGCAATTTGACAACGCGGTGCAATTGATTGGCCAAGCGGGTGTGGATGTTCACTATGTGCCGGGTGAGCATGACATTGTCGATGAGGCCACGGGCAAGGCCTATATGGATCGCTTTGGCCAGAAGGCCAAGGGATCAGGCTGGTATAGTTTTGACCAAGAAGGGGTTCACTTTGTGGGGCTGGTGAATGTGGCCAATCTGAAAGCCGGTGGCCTTGGCTTTCTAGGGGCTGAGCAATTGGCTTGGCTGGATGATGATTTGAAGGCGATCAAGGATTCAACACCTGTTGTGGTGTTTGCGCATATTCCATTGTGGTCGGTCTATCCCGAATGGGGTTGGGGCACGGATGACGCGGCACAGGCTTTGATTTTGCTCAAACGCTTTGGTTCTGTCACCGTTCTCAACGGCCATATCCATCAGCTGATGCAGAAAGTGGAAGGCAATATTACATTCCACACCGCGCGCTCAACAGCATTCCCGCAACCAGTGCCGGGCACAGCACCAGCGCCGGGGCCGATGAAAGTGGATGATGACAAGCTGCGCGGCCTTCTGGGTATTGCGTCCATCACCTATAACCAAGGCGAAAGCACGCTGGCGATGACCAATACGTCATTGGCAGAATTCAAATGAGGCTTTGGTTTTTGGCGTTGGTATTTTCGAGTCTGTTTGTTGGTTTCGCAATGGCCGAGGAAGTGACAATCAAAATTGAAAATTTCACGTTCAATCCGGCTTTGGTCGGCGTCAAACCGGGCACAACGGTGACATGGGTGAATGGCGATGACATTCCGCATTCGGTGGTTGAGAATAACAAGGTTTTCAAGTCTCCACCTTTGGATTCAGGAGAGAAATTTTCAATGGTGTTCACGATAGCTGGAGAGGTAAATTACTTCTGTGGCTTTCATAACCACATGACGGGTAAGATCATCGTCCAACCTTGAGATATAAAGTTTGTTACCGATTTGAATGAAACCGAGCAGCGGCGAAAGTTTAATAGTCTGGTGCTTCCGCATCTGGCTTCAGCACTTTCGCTTGCGCGCTGGTTGACGGGCGATGCCACAGATGCCGAAGATGTTGTGCAAGATGCTTCGATCCGCGCCTTTCGGGCGGTGGAGACATTGCGTGGTGAACAGCCGCGAGCTTGGCTTCTTTCCATCGTGCGCAATACGGCTTTCACATGGTTGGCGAAGAATAGGCCCAAGTCTTTGCTGGTGACGGATGATGAGAAAGTGTTTGAACAGGCCGAGGCGCAAATGTTTGCCACGCCGCGTGATGGCACTGCTGAAACAGAATTGATTGCCAAGGCTGATGCTGAAAACTTGCAGCGCGAGATTGCGGCTTTGCCGATCGCCTATCGGGAAGTTCTGGTGCTGCGTGAGCTGGAAGGGATGAACTACCGCGAGATTGCTGCTCTGTTGCAGATCCCTGTTGGCACGGTGATGTCGCGCCTCTCACGGGCGCGGGCTTTGTTGGTCCAGCGCATTGGCCGTGATCAGGCCGAGGAAAGGAAACCGAAATGAAGAGTCGTGATACTGATTTGATGTTGGTCAATGCCTATGTCGATGGTGAGCTTGATGCATCGGCAACGCTGGCGTTTGAGCGGCGCATGGCCAAGGACAAGACTTTGCAAGCGGCCCATGGAAGGGTTGTGGCTTTGCAGAATGCTTTGGCTGCAAAGTTGCGGCCCGCCCAAATTTCGGATTCAATGCAGCAAAGAATTGCCACCGCATTTGGCCCTTCGACAGTGCCCAAAGCGCTGCGGTTTGATTGGCGGCAAATGGCGGCTTCGGTTGTGTTTGCAGCCATGCTGGGCGGTGGGGCGACGCTCGTTGGTTTACAGCGCTTTGCGCCCTCCAACAGTTTTGATGCGATTGTTGCGGGCCATGAAAGGTCGTTGCTGGCGGCCACTCCGGTTGATGTTGTTTCTTCTGATCATCACACGGTGAAGCCGTGGTTTGATCAGCGCTTGGCTGTCTCACCTCCTGTGCCTGATCTTGCGGCGGAAGGCTATGCGCTGGTGGGCGGGCGGGTTGATATTGTCGGCGGAAAACCTGTGCCGACGCTGGTTTATAAATTGCGCCAGCATCTGATCAGTTTGGTGGCTGTGCCCCATGTGGGCGGCAGTGATGAACAAGCCGTCGGCAAGTTTACCACGCGCGATGGCTATTCGGTTCTCACCTGGCCTGGAAGCGATTTCACTTATTCCGCTGTTTCAGATGTGCCCAAAAGCGAGCTGGAGGCCTTTGCCGCCAAATGGCGTGCGACGGGGCCTGCTGAATAGACTCTGTTTTTTCGCGCTTCGATTTGCCTAACTTGGAAAACCTTGTCATCATGCTTTCAAGCCAGATCGATATTTGGCACGGAGGACTTAATGATCAGACGCGTTGCGGCGGCACCCGCACAACAAATTTCGGCGGAAGTTGCGGCATTGTTGGTCAAATCCGGGGATTGGCTCGATTATGGCGTTTCTCTGTGCCAGCCGGATGTTTTTGACAAGGCTTTGGCGGCGCGGGTTTTAGAACTTTCCAATGTGAAAATTCGCAATTGCCTCACCGTCAAACCGCGCGCGGTTTTGGAAGCGGACCCAACTGCCGAACATTTTCACATGTTTAACTGGCACTTCTCGGGCTATGACCGCAAGCAGCATGACGCGGGGCGCGCACATTATCTGCCGCTGAATTTGGGCGAGGTGCCGGACTATTATCGGCGTTTTCTTGCGCCTGTGGATGTTGTGGTGTTCAAATGCTGCCCGGTGGACGCCGATGGTTTTTTTAATTTCAGCGCTGCCAACCTTTGGCACCATGCCGTTTTGGAACGCGCGAAAATTGTGATTGTGGAAGTGACTGAAGGCAATCCTTATGTTTTTGGGCCGGGCAATGGTGTTCATATCAGCGAAGTTGATTATATCATTCAGGGCGATAACCAGCTGCCCACTGAACTTCCGAACCCGCCGCCCACCGAGATTGACCGCGCCGTAGCGCGGCATATTACAGCGGAAATCAACGACGGTGATTGTTTGCAGATTGGCATTGGCGGTATGCCCAATGCGGTTTGTACATTGCTGTTGGAGAGTGGCGCGAAGAACCTCGGCATTCACACCGAGATGATGACAGATGGGATTGGCGCACTCTACAAAGCCGGGCGCATTACGGGCGACCACAAGCAGATCAACAGAGGCAAAATTGCCTATACATTCAGTCTGGGCTCGCATTGGCTTTATGAGATGCTGGCGCGCAATCATGATTTTGAATGTCATGCGGTGGATTACACCAACGCGCCGCATCTGATTATGCAGAATGACAATATGATTTCGATCAACAATACCACGCAGGTGGATTTGCAGGGCCAAGCGGCATCTGAGTCGGATGGTTATCGCCACATCAGCGGCACGGGTGGCCAGCTGCAATTTGTGCGCGGCGCTTACGCTTCTAAAAATGGTAAATCCTTCATATGCTTATCGTCCACTTATGATAAGAAAGGTGAACGGCGAAGCCGCATTGTGATGAACCTCACCAAGGGTAATATCGTCACCACGCCACGGTCTGACGTGATGTATGTGGTGACTGAATTTGGCATGGTATGTTTGAAGGGCAAATCGGTTGCCGAACGCGCCTTGGCGATGATTTCAATCGCACATCCCGATTTCCGCGAAGGCCTGGAGCGCGAGGCTTTTGAGAACAGGCTTATCCCGCGCCATGTTTCGTTCTGAGGCCTGGAATTGTCTGGGGCAGTAGAGGCGGGGCGCTGTGGCCCCGCCGGACCGGAACTTTGCAGGGGACCGGGCTCAAATAAAGTGGAACCGGAGATCAGGATTGCTGCGGCCTGCCAAGAGGGGGCGGGCAGGTTCGCACTTCATCCTTCACCCCGGTTCCGAAGTGCCACGCCCATGGCAAAATCAGGGCGGGCAGCCTTTCCAGCAGGGGTTGGGTCGCCGGAAGGGATGGGCTTATTGTGGCGTATCCGAACAATCTTCGAGGGCGCATTTGGCCAGCGCAATGTGCTGTGGCTTGGGCGCTGCATCAACTTTGTAAAAGATGCTTGTGGCCGTGGACGCGGCATTGTCTGTTGGCACCGTTGGTGTGACGCTGGCCAAGGCGGTGGCCGCGGTGCCGAGGATTGCTGCGATTAAAAGCGTTGTGCGGATCATTTTCTTCTGCTCCCAAAGTTTGAAACTTGGGGAGAGACTAGAACGT
>JAYWAB010000062.1:0-4522 GCA_043782835.1 Aestuariivirga sp. | reverse complement strand
GCGAATATTTCGATCAAGAATGTCACCAAGTCATTTGGCGCCGTCAATGTCATCAAGGGCGTTGATCTGGAAATCAAGTCCGGCGAATTCATGGTGTTTGTGGGCCCGTCGGGCTGCGGCAAGTCCACCATGCTGCGTTTGATTGCGGGCTTGGAAGACATCACGTCTGGCACGATTGCCTTTGACGGCAAAGTGGTGAATGCGCTTGCCCCTTCCAATCGCGGCATTGCCATGGTGTTCCAGTCTTATGCACTTTATCCGCATATGACGGTTTATCAGAACATGGCTTTTGGCATCAAACTGGGCGGTGCTACCAAGGAAGACGTTGAAAGACGTGTGAAGGCGGCTGGCGACATGCTGCAGCTCACACCTTATCTTGACCGCTTGCCCAAGCAGCTTTCCGGCGGCCAGCGCCAGCGCGTGGCCATCGGCCGTGCCATTGTGCGCGATCCGAAGGTGTTCCTGTTTGACGAGCCGCTTTCGAATCTCGACGCCGCTTTGCGCGTGGCCACACGTTTGGAAATCGCCAAGCTGCATCACTCCATGAACAACGTCACGATGATTTATGTGACCCATGACCAAGTGGAAGCCATGACTTTGGCTGATCGCATTTGCGTTTTGAAAGATGGATTGATTGAGCAGGTGGGAACGCCTTTGGAACTTTATGAAAACCCCGCCAATCTTTTCGTGGCTGGCTTCATCGGTTCGCCCAAAATGAATTTCCTCACCGGCAAGTTTGCTGAACCCTACAAGGCTAACACCATTGGGGTGCGCGCCGAGCACCTGGAATTTGTATCCAAGGGTAGTTGGACGGGAAAAGTGATCCACGCCGAAAAGATGGGTTCCGATACCTATTCTTTCGTTGAAATGGGAACCGCCGAGCCGATCATTATTCGTGAAACCGGCACATCGCGCCATGATGTGGATTCCAAAGTGAATGTGGCTCCCCTCAAAGACCAGGTTCACCGATTCAATGTTGAAGGCAAAGCAATCTAATTCGAGTGAGGCAGATATGACGATCAATGTTCTCATCTGGCATGAACATCGCCACGAGCAAACCAACAAACTGGTGCAATCACTTTATCCAAAGGGTATGGATGGCGCGCTAAAGAACGGCTTTGCGGGCCACAAGGAATTCAAGGTTGATACAGCCCGGTTGGACGATGATGAGGAACACGGCCTCAGCCAAAAGCGCCTCAATGAAACCGATGTGCTCATCTGGTGGGCCCATATGGCCCATGGCGAAGTGAAGGATGCAATTGTCGAGCGCGTGGCCAAGCGCGTGCATGAAGGCATGGGATTGATCGTTCTGCACTCCGGCCATTATTCCAAAATCTTCAAACGCCTGATGGGCACACCGTGCTCGTTAAAATGGCGCGAGGCAGGCGAGAACGAGCGCGTTTGGATCATGAATCCAAACCATCCCATCGCCGAAGGCCTGCCGGAGCAGATTTTCATTGAGCATGAAGAAATGTATGGCGAACCTTTCTCGATTCCTGAGCCACTGGAAACCGTGATGATCTCTTGGTTTGAGGGTGGGGAAGTGTTCCGCTCAGGCGTTACCTATCGCCGTGGTGCCGGCAATATTTTCTATTTCCGCCCCGGCCATGAGGCCTATCCCACGTATCACAACAAGCAGGTTTTGCAGGTGATCCGCAATGCCGCCAAGTGGGCTTACAATCCCGCCAAACCGTGGAAGGGCATTCATGCCGCGCCAAATGTGCCGGCAGATAAAGCCCCAGTGCCGCTGGAAATTAAAGGCCCGCGCCTTCACGCCGATGGCGAAGAAGGGTACAAGTAATTTAGAATATCGGCACTCGCCCTTCTCCCTTCGGGAGAAGGTGGCCGAAGGCCGGATGAGGGCCTCGACGCGAGGGTAATATCAAAATTTGGACTCGCGTTAAGACCCTCATCCGTCCTGTCGGGCACCTTCCCCCAATGGGGGAAGGGCATATAATTTGAATTTGCAAAATTGGAGTATGATAGATGTCCAAAAAAATCCGCCTTCTTGTTTTAGGCACAGGCGGCATGGCCTCGTCTCACATCAAGCATTTCCAAATGGATCCGCGCGTTGAAGTCACCGGCTGTTCTGATATTGATTTGCCTCGCGCCAAAAAATTCGCCGATGAGCATAAAATTCCACACGCCTTTGGCAGCTTGGATGATGCCATCAAATGGGGTGAATTTGATGCCGCCACCAATGTGACGCCTGATGCAATCCATCACCCCACCACGATGAAATTGCTGGTCGCCAAAAAGCACGTGCTCTGCGAAAAGCCGCTGGCCGAGAATTTCAAACTCGCTGATGAAATGGCCACGACTGCCGAGAAGGCTGGCGTGATCAATATGGTCAACCTCACCTATCGTGCTGTGGCAGGCTTGCAAAAAGCCAAACAGATTATTGCGTCTGGCGAAATCGGCGAGGTGCGCCATGTCGAAGCCAGCTACCGTCAAAGCTGGCTCGTCGGCAATCAATGGGGCGCGTGGGACAAGCTGCCAATGTGGCTGTGGCGTCTGTCGGAAAAGCACGGCTCCAAGGGCGTGCTGGGTGATGTGGGCATTCATATCCTCGATTTCACCACCTATGCCATCGGCATGATGCCGGTGAGCCTGCAGGCGCGGCTGAAGACTTTCCACAAGGCGCCGGGCGACAAGATCGGCGACTATGTTTTGGACGCCAATGACTCCGCCTCCATGATTGTCGAATTTGAAAATGGCGCACAAGGCGTCATCCACGCCAGCCGCTTTTTCACCGGCTATGGCAACACATTAAAGCTTCACGTTTTTGGCGCCAAGGGCGCATTGGAAATCCAAAACGATCACGACCTGACCACGCTGCGCGTATGCAGCGGCGAAGATGTCCACACCCAAGCCTGGCGCGACATCGTGCGCACTGAAGCTGAACCCGCAAACTATAAAAAATTCATTGATGCGATTGTAGCAGGCAAAAACGGCGATCCGTCTTTCCGGAGAGCGGCCGATCTGCAGAAAATCCTAGATGCGTGCTTCACAGCTGAAGCCAGCAAGGCCGTGAAGCTATAAGTCCTCGCCCGCTTCTTCAGCGGGAGAGGAAGGGGACCCGCCGACGCTTCTTCGCGGAGGTGGGGTAGGTGAGGGGAATACACACTCCGACTTCCCCTCACCTATCCCACTTCGCTCACGCTCAGCGGGCCCCTTTCCTCTCCCGCAAGCGGGCGAGGACGTTTAATCGCCTTCTCCCGTTTGTTCTTACAAATAGGAGAAGGTGGCCGAAGGCCGGATGAGGGCGATTTGCGACCGTGCCTAGAGCGTGATCAATTTAGGTTGAACCAATATCCCAATACGTCGTCATTCCCGCGAAGGCGGGAGACTGTGTTTTCTTTGATCCAAAACGCAGATGCCCGCCTTCGCGGGAATGACGATTTGAGGATAGAAGATCAATCAAAAATTGATCAGCGTCTAGTACCCAAACTTCTTGTGCAATGCTTCGACTTTCGCACTGACAGCATCACCGGGCGTTGCTATCTTATCGAAGCCAGTCATCACATCACCAACAAATACATCCCAACCTTTGACATACTGAGTATAAACGACTTTGCCAACTTTGGAAAACTTGCGGCATTCTGCATCGCCACCATTTTTTGTTTTATCGCTGACATGAAAGTGCCGCTCCGTGCACATCTCGTTCCCGTCAATTTTCCACGTCCCGTCGATGAAGCCCTCGTGGCCCTTCATGATGTCAACACCAGACAATGTTCCATCCGTATTGAAATAAACAATCGGTGTTGGTTGAAAGGTAAAGGTCTTGTCGACATAGATGGCTTTGACTTCTTCCGCAGAAAGCGCAACTGCGTCCTTGGGCACTTTACCTTTGTTTTTAGCCTCTGCCTGTACATTCAAGAGCAAAGGAATTGCCAGTGCCACCAAAGCAATTTTCAAACTTGATTTTAACATTGAGCGTCCCTCCAATTAAAAGCCCCCACGGAAATGCTACCTCAAATTGAGGGGGGGGGGCAACAGTACTCGTTAACGTTTTTTCACCCGCAACCTATACGCATGCAACAACGGCTCGGTATATCCATTGGGCTGCTCAACACCCTTGAACACCAAATCACAAGCCGCTTGAAACGCCAGTGACTTCTCGAAATGGGGTGACATCGGCTTGTACGAAACATCCCCCGCATTCTGCCCATCCACTACCACAGCCATGCGCTTCAGCGTTTCGATCACTTGCTCTCTTTGACACACGCCATGCCGAATCCAATTCGCCATATGCTGCGAGGAAATGCGCAACGTGGCGCGGTCTTCCATCAGGCCCACATTATTGATGTCGGGCACCTTGGAACAGCCAACCCCTTGCTCCACCCAGCGCACCACATAGCCGAGCAGGCCTTGCGCGTTGTTATCAAGCTCAGCCTGAATATCCGCCGCACTCCAATTGGGCCGCGTGACCACGGGCACAGAAAGAATATCATCCAGCTTCGCAGGCGCGCGCGATTTGAGCGTGGTTTGCACATCAGCAACATTCACGCGGTGATAATGC
>JAYWAB010000061.1:0-28620 GCA_043782835.1 Aestuariivirga sp. | reverse complement strand
CGTGAAAGTGGTTGAAGGCGAACGCACGCGTATTCAGGCCTATGAAGGCCTGTGCATTTCGCGCAATGGCGGCGGCCTCAATGAAAGCTTCACGGTGCGCAAGCTTTCGTATGGCGAAGGCGTGGAACGTATTTTCCCAATGTATTCGCCTTTGATCGATTCGGTGAAGCTTGTCCGCCGTGGTAAAGTGCGCCGTGCCAAGCTTTATTATCTCAAGGGCCTCACGGGCAAAGCGGCTCGCATCGTTGAGAAGCTCACGGGCTATACCGCTCTGGCGCCTGTTGGCGAAGTGCACACGCATAAGGCTGAAGTCGCCATGGATGATGTGTCGTTGATCGCGGGCATTGGCCCCAAGATCAAGGATCAATTGATCGCTGATGGCATCACGTCCTTGAAGCAGATTGCTGAGATGGATGACGCGACGCTGTTTGCGCTGGACGAAAAGCTTGGCCTCAAGGGCAAGACCAAGCGCGAAGAATGGGTTGACCAGGCCAAGGAAATCATGGCCGGTGAAAAACCACGCGCGAAGGTTGATCAGAAGGCTGCTGAAGCAAAGAAGTAAGCTTCTCGGATTTGAATTGGAAAGGCCAGTCTAGGGACTGGCCTTTTTTGTTTTTTGAGCTGATGTCAGAAACTGTCAGCGGTTTGTGCTAAAAGTCTCATTGAGGCGAATGATGACTCCGGAAGGCATTGACGATGGCTGCTACAAAAAAGTCCAAAAGGACCGCGAAGGTCGGGGGTTGGAAAACCTGTAGCCGGGGGCACGCGTTTCAGGGTTCAGGCCCTTGTCCCAAGTGTTGGCCAAGCGGGGCTAAAAAATATCAGGAAAAGCAAAAAGCAGTCTAAAGATTCACCATAATCCAATAGCGTGTGTGGATTTGACCCTCTGCAATCTCATCTTTGCTTTCAAGTGTTTCTTTCACGCGCCATCCCAGCCGTTCATAAAAACGCCGGGCTGCATAATTGCCTTCAACGCAGTCCAACACCATTGGACCACCACCAATAATGTTATTGGCCTGAATTGCGGCAGTGCACAGCATTTCACCAATGCCTTTGCTGCGGTGCCCGGAACGAACAAACAAGCTATGAAGGTTTCCCGACGACCAGCGTGTAAATCCCACAATGTCGTTATCAACAGCTGCTACTAGCGTGTGAACGTCAGCCATTTCGACCCGCCCACGAAAAAACGCAATATCGCGCAGTTTGGCTCTGCGCGGGTCTTGCAGCCGAGCTTGGGTTTCATGCCAGACGTCGTGGAAGATGCGCGTAATCGTATCGTGTTCGGCTGGTTGCATGGGGCGGATTTGGAGAGCCATGGCCATAGAATTGCGTATAGCGCCTTTGCAATCAATGGCCCTTTGACTCTGTTGCGGCAAAGACTAAATAGCGGCGCAGAGCCCCTCCGCCCCTTCGGGGCACCTCCCCTTAAGGGGAGGATAAGAAGTGAGATTTACGATGACCAAAGCACGCACACTTTATGATAAGATTTGGGATGATCATGTGGCCCATGAGGCTGCGGATGGCACTTGCCTGTTATACATTGATCGCCACCTTGTGCATGAAGTGACATCGCCCCAAGCCTTCGAGGGTCTTCGCATGACGGGCCGCAAAGTGCGCCACCCGGAAAAGACTTTGGCCGTGGTTGATCATAACGTTCCCACCACGGATCGCTCCAAGGGTATTGCTGAGCCAGAGAGCCGCATTCAGGTCGAAACGCTTGCCGCCAATGCCAAAGAATTTGACGTTCCTTATTTCAATGAACTCGACAAGCGCCAAGGCATTGTGCACGTGGTTGGGCCTGAACAGGGCTTTACCCTGCCAGGCACCACGATTGTGTGCGGCGACAGCCATACTTCTACCCATGGCGCGTTCGGTGCGCTGGCGCATGGCATTGGTACGTCAGAAGTTGAGCATGTGCTCGCCACACAGACTTTGATCCAGAAAAAGGCCAAGAACATGCTGGTGCAAGTGGATGGTAAGCTTGCGCCGCACTCGACTGCGAAAGATATAATACTTGCCATCATCGGTAAAATCGGCACAGCTGGCGGCACGGGCCATGTGATTGAATTTGC
Source organism: Aestuariivirga sp. (assembly GCA_043782835.1). Lineage (GTDB taxonomy): Bacteria > Pseudomonadota > Alphaproteobacteria > Rhizobiales > Aestuariivirgaceae > Aestuariivirga. The sequence continues at coordinate 26,548 of JAYWAB010000061.1, read as the reverse complement.
CGGTGAAGCCATCCGCGACTTGTCGATGGAAGGCCGCATGACGGTTTGCAACATGACCATCGAAGGCGGTGCGCGGGCTGGCATGATTGCGCCGGACGAAAAAGCTTATGCCTATCTGTATGGCAAGCCCATGGCCCCCAAGGGTGAGGCCTGGGATGCGGCACGCAAATATTGGGATACGCTGCGCACTGACGAAGGCGCGCATTTTGATCAGGTCATCACATTGGATGCCGCCAACCTGCCGCCGATTGTATCTTGGGGCACTTCACCTGAAGATGTGGTGGCAGTTGATGGCGTGGTGCCGAACCCAGACCTCATCGAAGATGAAGGCAAGCGCCAATCGAAGTGGCGGGCGCTGGAATATATGGGCCTGAAGCCCGGCCAGAAGATCACGGATATTGGCCTTGATGTGGTGTGGATTGGCTCTTGCACCAATGGCCGCATTGAAGACATGCGCGCCGTGGCCGACGTGGTGAAAGGCAAGAAAGTTGCTGGCAATTTGGCCTATGCCATGATTGTTCCGGGCTCTGGCTTGGTGAAAGCACAGGCTGAACAAGAAGGTTTGGATGTGATTTTCAAAGCCGCTGGCTTTGAATGGCGGGAACCTGGCTGTTCCATGTGTTTGGCCATGAACCCAGACCAGTTGAAACCCGGCCAACGCGCTGCCTCCACCTCAAACCGCAACTTCGAAGGCCGTCAGGGCTATAGGGGCCGGACTCATCTGGTTTCGCCGCAAATGGCAGCCGCGGCGGCACTGGCTGGGCACTTTGTGGATATTAGACACGGTTAAACAATTAATGTTTTTGGAATTGATTCATCACTTGTTTACGTTATGACAACGATTACGCATTAAGTTCCGAATCGTAAGTGGGAGCCAGTGCGTTTGACTGGGGAGTTTCGAATGAGTTCTGTGAGCGTTAAGGCCGATGCCAAATTTCTGCGTCGGGTGTTGTTAGGTCTGGTTGGCCTGACGATGATTACCGGGGCCCTTGCTGGCTTCACCACGGTTCAGGCGATGAACGCCGCCGCTGCGGCTTGTGTCATCAACTGCCAATAAATATCTGAAATTAGGGCGTTAATTTCTCGTCAGAGCGTAGCTTTCGGCGGCGCTTTTTGATTTTGAAGCAGGCTTTTTCAGTTCAGGTTGAAAAGCTTGGATGCTAGGGCTAGAAGCCCGGCCATGGCGCAGAAACCCACCATTTTCATTGACGGCGAAGCTGGAACCACCGGGTTGCAGATTCGTGACCGGCTCAAGGGCCGCGAGGATTTGGAGCTGGTTTCGATAGCGCTGGACAAGCGCAAGGACGCGCAGGCGCGGGCGGATTTGCTCAACGGCGTAGATATGGCGATCCTCTGCCTGCCAGATGAGGCGGCGGTGGAAGCTGTGTCGCTGATCAAGCCAACATCCAAGACGCGGGTGATTGATGCTTCTAGCGCTTTCCGTGTTAACCCTGATTGGACCTATGGCTTTGCTGAAATGGACAAAGGGCAACGGGCGAAAATTGCTGGCGCTGCTCGCGTTTCCAATCCCGGCTGTTGGCCGCAGGGTTTGATTGCACTCGTAAAGCCTCTGATTGATGCCGGGCTCATGCCAAAGACTTACCCTGTCACCTACCACGGCGTTTCTGGCTATTCTGGCGGCGGCAAGAAGATGATGGAGGATTATGTGGCCAAGGGTGAATCCGCGCCGCAGTATTTTCCCTATGCGCTGGGTTTTAATCACAAGCATTTGCCGGAAATGAAGCATTATACGGGCCTTGCTCAGGATGTGTTCTTTGAACCCGTCGTCGGGCGCTTTGCGCAGGGCATGCAGACTTCTGTTCCGGTGTTTATGGATTTGCTCACGCGCAAAACTTCAGCAGCTGAAATTCACGATTTGCTTTCAAAGCATTTTGAGGACGCGCGCTTTGTCGAAGTTGCGCCCCTTGCGGCCATTCAGTCTGCTATGGACGTGACACCGGAAGTTTTGAACAATACCAATAAAATGCGCCTGCATGTTTTTGCCAACGAAGCGCGGGGCCAAGTTTTGCTGATGGCGATCTATGACAATCTCGGCAAAGGTGCTTCAGGCGCTGCCGTGCAGAATTTGAATTTAATGATCGGCGCGGACGAAGCCGCTTCGGTTGATCTCATCTAAAGGAACGTACCATGCAAAAATTTGATGTGTTGACCGGCGTGGCTGCGCCGATGAATATTGTGAATGTTGATACCGACATGATCATCCCCAAGCAGTTCCTGAAAACCATCAAGCGCACGGGCTTGGGCAAGAGCTTGTTTTATGAAATGCGCTTTACGCAGGGAGGGCAAGAGCTGCCGGATTTTGTTTTGAACAAACCCGCCTATCGCAAAGCTGAGATTCTGGTCGCGGGCGATAATTTTGGCTGTGGCTCCAGCCGCGAACATGCCCCTTGGGCCTTGTTGGATTTCGGCATTCGCTGTGTGATTTCGACGAGCTTTGCCGATATTTTTTATAACAACTCATTCAAGAATGGGATTTTGCCGATCAAGGTTTCGCCGGATGATTTGAAAAAGCTGATGGATGATGCCTCGCGTGGCTCTAACGCGACGATGACGATTGACTTGCCCAACCAGGAAATTCGCGGGCCGGATGGCGGGACGGTGAAATTTGAGATCGATGCCTTCCGCAAACATTGCCTGCTCAATGGCTTGGATGACATTGGTCTGACCATGGAGAAGGCAGAATCGATTTCTGCGTTCGAAAAGAAGAATGCAGCGAGCCATCCTTGGTTGTGATATGAGCAAGACTCCAATCAACCTCACAGAGAAGTTGGCGTCATTCTCGGAACTGTGGTCGCCGAAGATTGTTGGCGACTACAATGGCAACGAATTGCTTGTGGTCAAGCTCAAGGGTGAATTTGTTTGGCACTCTCACGCAGATACCGATGATTTTTTCATGGTGCTCAAAGGCCGTCTCATCATCCAAATGCGTGGCGGCGATGTTGTTCTTAATCCGGGCAAAGTCTTCGTCATTCCTAAAGGCATTGAACACTGCCCCAAAGCAGATGAAGAATGTCATGTGCTCTTGATCGAACCACGGGGCACCCCCAACACGGGCAACGCGGAAACGGCCGCCAAAAAGGTGGTGATCTAGGTCTTGGATTCCATCCTTACCACCGTTCTTCCCGTCTTTGGCCTGATCGTTCTTGGTTACGGCTTTGCCAAAGCTAGGTTCACGGATGCGTCCTCATTCAAGGGACTCAGTCAATTTGTCTTTAATATTGCCATTCCGGCGTTGTTGTTCAAAACCACGTCGACGATGGATATGTCCAATGTTGCGCCGTGGAATTTGTGGGGCGCATTTTTTGGCGGATTGTTGGTCACATGGATTGCCGCTGCGTTCATAGCCAAACAGATTCCAAGCCTGAACTATTCTGGCGGCGCATCGGCCTCAATGGCGGCAGGCTTTGGCAATCTTGCCATGTTGGGCACACCGTTGGCACTTTCACATTTTGGGCAACAAGTGGGTGTGCCGCTGGGCATTATTCTTTCGGTCCATGCTCCCGTCTTGTGGACGGCGGCAACGGTGCACCGTGAAATTGCGCGCCATGCGGGTCGCCCAAATTGGCGGGCGATGGGGGCTGAACTCATCACAAACTTAGCTCAGAATGCAATTGTGATTTCGCTTTTGATTGGCGCTGTGTGGCGCCTGACCGGATTAGGTCTTCACCCTATTCCAGACAAGATGCTGACGATGCTGGCTGATGCGTCAGTGCCGACAGCCTTGTTTGCGCTGGGCGCGTCACTTTCCAGCTACTCCCTCAGAGGTTCCCTTGATGGCATGGCTGCGTTGATCGGGCTTAAGATGCTGTTGTTTCCGTTCGTGGTTTTTCTCCTCGCGCATTTCTTTTTTCCGCTGCCGCCGCTTTATGCCAAGCTCGTTGTGCTATTTGCTGCTATGCCCACGGGGGCCAATGCCTTTTTGTTTGCGCAACGCAATGATGAGGCGGCACCTGCGGTTTCCGCTTCGGTGGCTGTGGGCACGGGGTGTGCGGCGATCAGCGCTTCTGTACTGCTCTATCTGATGGACGCCGGGTGGATTTGATGAAGCATTATGATGTGGTGATTGTGGGTGGAGGAATTGTGGGAAGCTCCACAGCCTATTACCTGCGCAAGAATGGCTTCAAGGGATCGATCGCGGTTGTTGAGAAAGATCCGACCTATGCCAAGGCCTGTACGCCACTGTCCTGGGGTGGCATTCGCGGACAATTTTCGAAACCAGAGAATATCCTCCTCTCGGGCTTCACACTGCGACTCATCCGGGGGCTGAAACAGGAATTCGGGCCGCAAGCCGATGTCTCGTTCCGCGAGCGCGGTTATCTCGTGCTTGGCAGCGCAGTTTCAGTGCCAACGCTTTTGAGTAATGCCAAACTGCAAAACTCGATGGGCATAGATACAGTGTTGTTGGATCACGATGACCTTGCGAAGAAATATCCCTATGCCAATTTCGACGGCATTGCCATGGGCAGCTGGGGCCGCACAGGCGAGGGCTGGTTTGACCCTTATGGCTTGATGACTCTCATCCGCAAGGGGGCTATTGCCAAGGGCGTAGATTACATTGCGGATGAAGTGGTGGCGATTGAAGCCAGCGACAGAGTGAAATCCGTGACACTCAAGAATGGCGAAAAAATCGGTGCTGACGCAGTGGTCAATGCTGGTGGAACAGCGGGCGGTGCCATTGCCGCCATGGTGGGTTTCGATCTGCCTGTCTCTGCGGCCAAGCGTTATGTCTATGTGGTGGATTGTCCGGCCGCAACCGATGGCCTGCGCAATGGCCCGGCGTGGTTCAACCCGGACGGTGCCTATTGGCGGCCAGAAGGGCGCAATTTCTTGTTTAGCTATACCCCGTCTGATGAGGAAGAACCCAAAGTTAAAGATTGGGAAATGGACGATCACTGGTTTGAAGAGAAGATCTGGCCTTCCGCCTATGATCGCATTCCGTTGTTTGAAACGCTGAAGGTAGTCAGCAGCTATGTCGGCCACTATGACTATAACTGGTTCGATCAGAATGGCGTGATTGGCCGCCATCCCACCTTGCCCAATTTTTATTTCGGCAATGGTTTTTCCGGCCATGGCATCCAGCAAGGCCCTGCCACGGGCAACGCCATTGCGGAACTGATCTGCTTTGGCGAATACCGTTCCATTGACCTGAAGGCCATGGGCGTTGAGCGCATTGCAGCAGACAAACCGCTTTATGAGAAATGCATTTTTTGACATCCTCGTCCGCCTGCGGGAAAGGGAATTTATCCAAACGCCTTGGCCATCATCGCATCTAATCTCTTGGCGAAGGCCGATGGGTCTTGCACCACTTCGCCTTCCAGCATGGTGGCTTGGTCGAGCAGCAGGTGAGCCGCGTCTTCGACTGCACTAGCGCCTTTGGATTTTAGTGTTTCGCCCAAAGCTTTGATCAGGCCATGACTCGGGTTGATTTCCAAGACAGGAGCCGAGATGGAAACGCCGGAATCTTTTTGGCGTGACAAGAGCTTTTCCAAAGTTCGGTCCATCTGCCCATCATTGATGATGCAGCAGGCTGAGTCAGTGAGGCGCTTGGAGGCGCGCACGTCTGATACACGAGTGCCCAACGCTTGCTTAAAGGCCGCTATAAGCGAGATGGTTTCAGGTGTGTGCTTCGTTTCTTCCTTCTTTTCTTCGGCAGGCTTGATTGCATCGAGATCGGCGGAACCTTGTGAGACGGATTTGAAGGGTTTGCCGTCAAAACCCATGGCGGTGCGTACCCAGAATGAGTCCACTGGATCGGTCAGCAGCAGCACCTCAATGTTGCGGGATTTATAACCTTCAAGTTGTGGGCTGGCGGCGGCTTTGGCTGCATCTTCGGCGGTGAGATAGTAAATCGCCGTTTGGTTTTCTTTCAGGCTTGCGACATAATCTTTCAATGTGATCGCGCTGCGCGTTGTGGTGCTAAAGCGGGAGACTTCGAACAAGGCATCGCGCCGTTCCCAATCTTCATAGAGGCCTTCTTTGATCACCGGGCCGAATGTGTCCCAGATCTTCGTGAAGACTGTGGGATCATTCTCACCCAGCTTCTTCAATTCTTGCAACACGCGGTTTGTGACAGCTTTGCGAATGGCGGACACGTCCGGGTTGTTCTGTAACATTTCACGGCTGAGATTGAGCGGCATGTCTGAGCTATCGATCACACCGCGCACAAACCGCAAATAGGGCGGTAGCAATGCCGCATCATCGGCAATGAAGACGCGCTTCACATAGAGTTTCTGGCGGCCCTTGCGTTCGGGGTCATAGAGATCGACAGGCTTTTCACCGGGCACATAGAGCAACACATTATATTCTTGGCGGCCTTCGGCGCGGTAGTGGATGGTGAGGGCTGGCTCATCCGTCGTATGGCTCAGTGTGCCAAAAAACTCCTTATGCTGCGCGGGCGTCACTTCGGATTTGGCGCGCATCCAAATGGCCGACGCCGAGTTTATTTGTTTAGGCTCGCCTTCACCTTCCAGCATGATCGGGTGGGCGATGTGGTCTGAGTAGGTATGGATGACTTGTTCAATCTTCCAGGGTTCCAAATAATCTGCTGCATCATCGCGCAGATGTAAAACGATCTTGGTGCCCCGCGATAGGCCCTCGGCTTCTTGCACGGTGAAAGTGCCTTCGCCCTTGGAGCGCCAGACGTTGCAGGCCTTCGCACCTGCCTTGCGCGAGAAGACCTCAACCTCTTTGGCCACCATAAAGGCGGCATAAAAGCCCACGCCGAATTGGCCGATGAGTTCGGGCGCGTCTTTGGTTTTAGCTGCAAAATTTTGGGTGCCGGAGCGGGCGATGGTGCCCAGATTGTCGGTCAGCTCTTTGGCGCTCATGCCAATGCCAGAGTCCGCCACCGTCAACGTTTTGGCCTTCATGTCTGGGGTGATTGTTATGCTGAGCTTGGCATCCTGCTCCAGGAGATCAGGCTTGGCGATGGCCTCGTAGCGCAGCTTATCTAGCGCGTCCGACCCGTTGGAAATCAGTTCACGCAAAAATACGTCCCGGTCGGAATAGACCGAATGGACCATCATGTGCAGAAGTTTGCCAACTTCGGCTTGGAATTCCTGTGGTTTTGGCTTTTCGTTCTTGCTCATGTGCGTCCCCATTCCCGGGGCGGGATATTGGGAGAGTCGCGCAATCCGTCAAGTGGTTAATCTGCTTGGATTAGAGCGTGAGGCCAGCACTCATCGCCAAAAAACAAAAAAAGGGCGGTTGCGACTGGCAACCGCCTTCAAAACAAACTGACTCACAAACGCAAGTCTTGGGTACAGGGGACCCGGCCAGTTGTCTGGGCTTTGAGGGGCTGGGGGCTATAACAAAGCCAACCGGCCGGGTTGTCGAGGCAACGATTGAAATATGGTCCTGCATCATGTCCAAGGCTTGATTGAATTGCGGCAAAAGTGAGGTATTTCGGGCTTGCGAAATCTGCTTCTGCGCCGCATGTTACGGCTTGATGACAGGCCCTTCACAATGAGCGGTGACAGCTCCGAAATTTTGCGCTTTCCACAAAAATCGCAGAAGCCTGTGGTGTTTGACCGAGGCGAGCTCACCCTCATTCTCGGGCTCTATGGGCGGCATGTGGCCATGGGCGAATGGCGCGATTATGCCATGGATTTTGGCAAGGAAACCGCCCGTTTTGACATTCACCGCCGGGCTTCCGAACAGCCCCTTTATTCGGTGATCAAAAATCCGGCGCTTGCGGGCAAGGGTGGGCTGTTTTCAGTGGTGGCACCCGGCGGTCTCATCCTGCGGCGCGGCAATGATCTTGAGCAAGTGCTCAAGGTTTTGGCGGCGAAGCCAAAGTTTGAGATGGTCTAAATCAAAACGCCGCCAGTTTTGCTGGCGGCGTCATTGTGCAAATGGTTCAACACTATCTGCGATCGCCAAACAAGCGCAGCAGGCTCATGAACATGTTGATGAAGTCGAGATAGAGTTGCAGGGCACCGTTGATCGCGGAATGTCCCAGCATGGCTTCATTGGTTGAATAATAGATGGACTTGATTTTCTGGGTGTCCCAAGCGGTGAGACCCGTGAAAATCAGAACACCCAATACCGAAAGCGCCAAGCTGACGGCTGAACTCTGCAAGAACAGATTGACAAGACCCGCAATGATAATGCCGATCAAGCCCATGAACAGGAATGAGCCCAAGCCTGTGAGGTCACGCTTGGTGGTATAGCCGTAAAGGCTCAAGCTGGCGAAGGCAGCGGCAGTTATGAAAAACACCTTGGCGATTGATGCGCCAGTATAAATGAGCGCAATTGGTGTGAGGCTTACGCCCATCAAGGCTGAGAACACCCAAAATGCCGTTTGTGCTGCGCCAAAGCTCATCGATTGGAGGCGGAAAGACATGAACATGACCATGGCCAAGGGCGCAAACAACACAACCCATTTAAGCGGGCTGCCGAATAAGACTGGCATCAGCCCTGAGTTCAGCGTCAACAAGCCAGCAAGACCTGTGATCACCAAGCCCATGGACATGTAATTGTAAACACGGATCATATAGGCCCTGAGGCCCCCGTCCACGGCACTGCCTGCACGCTGGCCGGCTTGGGGAAACCCACGAAAATCGGACATTTCTAACTCCTTTGAACGGTTTTACAGAATATGGGCGCGGGGTGGCCAAGCGTCAAGAGTGCTGGGCGGCAATCTCTTCCATCGCCTTGGCGAGGTTAACATCGAGATCGGTCACACTGCCCGTGGAATGTGTGGCTAAAGTGACATCGACGCGGTTGTAGACATTGAACCATTCGGGGTGATGATCCAATTTCTCTGCGACGCGTGCCGCGCGTGTCATAAAGCCGAATGCGGCGTTGAAGTCTTTGAACTTGAACGATTTATATATGGCAGCGCGACCATCGACTTTGCTCCAGCCGGGCAGCAATCCCAGTTCCTTGTCAAGATCCATCATGCGTAGGCCGCGCCATAGGCTTCTTCCACCGCATAAGGCCCACCGCCGCGCAGGGGTTTGGATGAGAAGAGGACGAATTGTTCCACATCAAAGGTTCGGGAACGATAGAGCGCGTGGCTTTCAATAAAACTGCGCAATGCGTGGGGGTCTGGATCGCGCAGCCGGGCAAGGGTGACATGGGGGATGTATTTGCGGCCTTCGGGGGCGAGACCCACAGATTGGCAGATACGTTCTTGTGCGGCTTGCAGGCGGCGCAATTCGGCGTTTTCTTCAACCAAGGCAATAATGGCATGGGGCTTGTTGCCGCCGAAGACATCAATGCCTTTGAGGGTGATGGCGAAGGGGCGAACATCTGCTTCATCCAAGGCCAAGGCCACATCGCGGCCCATCGCGTCATCAATGTCGCCGATAAACCGCAAAGTGATGTGAAAACTTTCACGGTCAATCCAGCGGGCACCGGCAATGCCGCCCTGCATGAAGTTGAGATCAAGGCCAATATCAGAAGGAAGCTCTAAGCCCGTAAACAAGCGCAACATGGTGAAGCCCTCCCATCCCGAATCATGAATTTATATGAACGGAGAATTATGGCAACTTGGCAACAAGCTGTTCGACGAGTGGAATTAGCTTAGAAACGATCACGGCAACACCTTGGTCATTCGGGTGCATGCCGTCTGGCTGGTTCAATTCTGGATGGGCAGCCACGCCTTCGAGATAGAAGGGATAAAACAAAGCGCCATAATCCGTTGCCAGTTTAGGATAGATGGCATCAAACTTCGCTTGATAATCCGCGCCGAGATTGGGCGGGGCCTTCATGCCGAGGATCAGAACGGGCAGATTTTTGGCTTTAGCTTTGTCCATGATTTGACGGAGCGCCTGATCGGTCTGTTCTGGAGGCAACCCACGAAGGGCATCATTGGCACCGAGTTCGACAATCAAAGCTTTCACCCCAGGCGTTAAAGCCCAATCCAATCTTGCCGCACCTTGGGCTGCGGTGTCGCCGGACACGCCGGCGTTGATGATCGTGATGTCTTTGGCTTCCTTTTTCAGCGCTGCTTGCAATATATCGGGCATGGCGTGGCCTGCTTCAAGGCCATAACCCGCCGTGAGGCTGTCACCCAAGGCGAGGATTGTTGTCGCTTGGGCGAGGCTTGTCATGATCAACCCGCTAAAAAGAAATATGAAAAACCGTTGCATCAGCCCTATATCTGCATTCCACTCACAAGAGACAAGCCCCTTCATGACTGATGCTATTGCCTTTCAAAACGTATTCCTCAATCTCAGTTCCCGGGCGGGGCCAGTGGAAATTCTGAAGGACGTTTCCTTCGCCATCAAAGCGGGCGAGGCCATCGGCATTATCGGGCCGTCAGGTTCTGGCAAGACATCACTTTTGATGGTGGCTTCGGGGTTGGAGGCGGCAACGCGGGGCCAGGTGGACGTGGCGGGATTTGCGCTCAATGGCAAAAGTGAAGCAGCACTGGCGCAATTTCGCCGCGATAATATTGGCATCATCTTTCAATCATTCCATTTGATTCCAACGATGACGGCCTTGGAAAACGTGGCGGTGCCGCTGGAATTCAAAGGCCGGGCAGATGCGATGGCGCAAGCCGAGGCAGGTTTGAAACGTGTAGGGCTTGGCCACCGCCTGACGCATTATCCGAGCCAACTTTCCGGTGGTGAGCAGCAACGCGTTGCCATTGCGCGGGCGGTGACGGCGGGGGCTAAAATTCTGCTGGCTGATGAGCCTACTGGAAACCTTGATCAGGAAACAGGATCAGCGATTATTGATCTGCTGTTTGAACTGAAAGACAAGGATGGTGCGACATTGCTGCTTGTCACCCATGACCGGCAACTTGCCAAGCGCTGCAACCGCATTTTGGAAGTGCGCGATGGTCAGGTGAAAGCGGGGCGGGCGTGAGGCTCTGGTTCACACTGGCATTTCGGAATTTACGTTCCGGCCTGCGGGGTTTTTGGATTTTGCTGTCGTGCTTGACCCTGGGCGTGGCGGCGATTGCAATGATTGGTTCTCTGGCCTCGTCCGTTACGCGTGGCATTTCCGAGCAGGGGCAAGTTTTGCTCGGTGGTGACGTTGAGTTTTCATTGGTGCAGCGTGAGGCCACGGCGGATGAGCTTGCTTGGATGAAAAGCAAGGGCACTTTGAGCCACGTCGCATCCATGCGGGCCATGGCGCAGGCGGAGGGTGCTTCGACATTGGTGGAACTCAAAGCTGTCGATGAGGCCTATCCACTCTATGGCAAACTGGACGTTGAGCGCGATAAAAAGCTGATCTTGCTTTCGAGCGATTCGCGGCTGGGACTTGGCGTTGATCCGCTTCTGCTGTCGCGGCTTCATTTAAAACGCGGTGATAGTTTGAAATTGGGCCAAGCCGAATTTGCAATCCGCTCAACAATTGTGACTGAACCCGACAGAATATCCAATGGCATTATATTTGGGCCCCGCGTCCTGCTTGATCATGCGGCGCTCGCCGCAACTGGTTTGGTGCAACCGGGCAGCCTTGTCACCAATTCTTATCACATTCGACTGAATGGCAAAGCTGACCTTGCGGCAGGCAAAGCTGTGGTCGAAGAAGCCAAGACCAAATTCCCGGAAGCGGGTTGGCGGATGCGCACCACGGATAAGGCAGCGCAGGGTGCGGATGAATTTGTTGGCAGGCTTTCGACGTTCATGACGCTGGTTTCAATCTCGGCTTTGGTGATTGGTGGGGCAGGCATAGCCAATGCCGTTTCAGCCTTCATTGATCGGCGGCGTGAGGCGATTTCTATTCTCAAGTGTTTGGGCGCACAGAACCGCGACGTTGTTGCTATTTCACTGATCGAGATTCTGGTTGTTAGTTTGATCGGCATTGCGTTGGCTTTGGGCTTGGGGGCAGCGACGCCCTATGTCGTCAAAGCATTATTTGGCACTTTGATCCCGCTGCCGCTTTCATTGGCGTTTGATTCCGCGCCGCTGTTTTTTGCTGCGGGCTTGGGCTTGATGATCACGATGGCTTTTGCATTGTGGCCCTTGGCCCGGATTGCTTCGATTAAAGGTGCGGCACTGTTTCGCGCGCAAGGTTTTGAACCCGCAGGTTGGCCCTCGGCGTCTTACGTTGTGGTGAGCCTTGGGCTTTTGGTATTGGCATCGCTCATCACTATTTTCACCTTCGATGAGCGCCGTGTGACGGCCTATTTCATCGGTGGATTGGCTTTAAGCTTTGTGGCGCTGTGGGTGCTTTCGGCAGGGATTGTGAAACTGGCGAGCAAGGCGCCCCGACCGTACAATCTGTTCTTGCGCCAAGCCATCGCCAGCCTCTATCGCCCCGGGGCGGCCAGCCGTTCTGTGATCATGGCGCTGGGCCTTGGCCTTGCATTGTTTGTCACATTGGCGCTGACCGACCAGACGATCAGCCACGAACTGCAATCCAACTTGCCAGACAGGGCACCGGCATTTTTCTTTGTCGATGTGCAGGGCACAGAGTTTGATAAGTTCAAATCCGTTCTGGCTGCACAGCAGGGAATTTCCGATATTTCCAACACGCCGATGCTGCGCGGGCGGATTTCGAAGATCAAAGACGTGCCTGCCGAGAAGTTGGTGGCCAAGCCTGATGCCTCATGGGCCTTGCGTGGTGATCGTGGTTTGACCTTCGGTGACGATTTGCCGAAAGGCTCCACGCTGGTTTCCGGCCAATGGTGGGCGAAGGATTATGCCGGGCCACCTTTGGTGTCGATGACGGATGATATTGCTCAATCTATCGGGCTAAAGCTGGGTGATAAAATCACCGTTAATGTTTTAGGCCGCGATGTGGAAGCAACGCTGGCATCGACGCGCAAAGTCGATTGGAAAAGCCTTGGGATCAATTTCGTTTTGGTGTTCAACCGCGCAGCGCTGGAGGCAGCACCACATTCGGAACTGGTGACAGCCGAGATGAAGGGTGGTGATGAGGGGCAAGTTCTCAACACCATGGCAGCCGAATTTCCTTCCGTCACCTCGGTGCGGGTCAAAGACGCATTGCAGACGGTGGGTGATCTTTTGACCAAGATGCTCGGCGCCGTGCGCGGGGCCAATGTGATTTCATTGCTCACAGGTGTTTTAGTTTTGGCGGGTGCTCTGGCGGCGGGGCTTTCCTCGCGCAGTTATGAGGCTGTGGTTCTCAAAACCTATGGCGCCACGCGTGGGCAGTTGTTGCAGGCCTTTGTGATTGAATATGCGCTACTGGGATTGGTGGCTGCGGTTTTTGGAATTGTTGTGGGCGGGGTGGCGAGTTGGTTTCTGGCGCGGTATGCGCTGGAAATGCCGTTTCAATATTCGCTCGCCACAGCGGTGGTGACGGCTTTGATTGCGATGGTTGTGACCATTGCTGCGGGCCTGCTTGTGACTTTGCGCGCCCTTTCAGCCAAGCCTTCCTTTTATCTGAGGAATGAGTAGAAAGCCGTCATGGTTAAACTCAATAAGATTTATACGCGGACGGGCGATAAGGGCGAGACGGCCTTGGGCACGGGCGAGCGGCTTTCCAAGGCGCATATCCGTATTGCGGCTTATGGTACTGTCGATGAAACCAACGCCACTGTTGGCGTGGCGCGGCTTTATACCGTTGAACCAAAGCTGATTAAGCTTGATGCGATGTTGGCACGCATTCAGAATGAACTTTTCGATCTTGGTGCCGACTTGTGCGTTCCTGATCACGGCGAGAAATTAGACTATGAGCCGCTTCGTATTTTGCCCAAACAATATGAGCGGTTGGAGCATGAGATCGATGAGATGAATGCGGAGCTGGCGCCCCTGCGCTCGTTCGTCTTGCCTGCGGGCCATGCGGCAGCAGCGCAGTTGCACATATGCCGGACGGTTTGTCGGCGGGCTGAGAGATTGATTGTCGAATTGGCTTCTCATAAAAAAGAACATGTGAGTGAGGGGGCGATTTCTTATGTGAATCGGCTTTCAGATTTCTTCTTTGTGGCGAGCCGCTGGGTGAATGCCGTTGCTGCCAAAGGTGATGTTCTGTGGGTGCCGGGGAAGACACGCTGAATGATGGGCGCCTTTCTGGCAGGCTTCGGCTTGGGCGGAAGTTTGATCGTTGCCATCGGCGCGCAAAATGCCTTTGTCATTCGTCAAGGCGTTCTCAATCAATATGTGTTTTGGATTTGCCTGTTCTGTTCGTTCTCTGATGCGGCTTTGATCTGGGGCGGGACTTTTGGGCTTTCTGCTGTGCTGAAGGTGCTGCCGCAGCTTGAAGCCGTGATGCGCTATGGTGGGGCGGCTTTTTTGCTGTGGTACGGGCTGAAAGCTTTGCGCCGCGCTTTCAATCCCGAAGCGATGGCAGAAGGCGAAAGCGGCACGCAGAGTTTGAAGGATGCGCTATTGCTCTGTGCGGCTTTCACCTGGCTCAATCCGCATGTTTACCTCGACGCTGTAGTTTTGGTCGGTTCCATTGCCAATGCGCGGCCGACAGGTGAGCAAGCGCCTTTTGCGCTGGGAGCGAGTGCAGCATCTTTCGTCTGGTTCTTCGGGCTTGGCTATGGCGCCAAGGCCTTGCGCGGGCCGCTTTCGCGTCCCATGGTCTGGCGGTTGATTGACTTTGTGATTGCAGCGATCATGTTCTGGTTGGCGCTGCGGCTGGTGCTGGGAGGCTGACGTGTTTGTACCCTTACATGATGACACGCCGCTCAAAGTGATCCGTTTTCAGTTTGTGACTTTTTCGATCATTGCGCTCAATGTAGTGGTGTTCCTGCTCTTCGGGGCGTTCCGGGGTGATGCTTTTCGGAGCGCTCTCACCGAAGGTTTTGGCATGGTGCCGCAGGATTTTATCATGGCCTGGGGCGGAACGGTTCAGCACCAACCGATCCCTGAATTGGCTACGATTATCACTTCACTCTTCATCCACGCGGGATGGCTTCATCTCATCGGCAATATGCTGTTCATGTGGGTGTTTGCTGATAATGTGGAAGATGCGCTGGGCTATTTCGGCTTTGCCTGCTTCTATCTGGTTTGCGGCGTGGCAGGCGGATTGACGCATGTTCTCATGATGCCGCATTCCGAACAGCCGCTGATCGGGGCCTCAAGTGCTGTCTCCGGCGTATTGGCGGCCTATCTGGTGCTTTATCCAAAGGCACGGGTTTGGGTTTTGCTCTTTATGCGCATCCCCGTGCCATTGCCCGCCATTTGGGTTTTGGGCGGGTGGTTTTTTATTCAAGTGATCAATCTGTGGGCAGCCTTGTCGGGGGAAGATGTGGCCGTCTGGGCGCATATTGGTGGCTTTCTGGCCGGGTTGGCGCTGACATTGGCTTTGCGGCGGCAGATATTCATTTCGACCAGAGGTCGGATTTGAATGGCCCCAAGGCGTTCCTTCAATTGACTTACCGCTACGCTGCCCTCTAAACAGCCCGCATTCTGGAGAGTTGCCTATGAAAGTTCTCGTCGCTGTCAAACGCGTGGTTGATTATAACGTGAAAATCCGCGTGAAGGCGGATGGTTCGGGCGTTGAGCTGGCCAATGTCAAAATGTCGATGAACCCGTTTGATGAAATCGGCGTGGAAGAAGCCCTTCGATTGAAAGAGGCGGGCAAAGCCACAGAGATTGTTGTGGTTTCGATTGGCCCTGCTCAAGCGCAGGAAACTTTGCGAACCGCACTGGCCATGGGGGCGGATCGCGCCATTCTCGTCAAGCATGATGAGATTGTTGAACCTTTGGGTGTGGCCAAGATTCTGAAGGGTGTGGTTGAGACTGAAAACCCCGATCTGGTGATCCTCGGCAAGCAGGCCATTGATGATGATTGTAACCAGACGGGCCAGATGCTTTCGGCTTTGCTGGGATGGGCACAAGCGACGGCCTGTTCGAAACTTGAGATTGGCAATGGTGAGGCCTCTATCACCCGCGAAATAGATGGCGGGTTACAATCGCTCAAAGTGAAAATGCCCTTGATCATCACGACGGATTTGCGTCTCAATCAGCCGCGCTATGCTTCGCTGCCCAATATCATGAAGGCCAAGAAGAAGCCCTTGGATGAGAAGACGCCTGCAGATTATGGCGCTGACGTTCGCCCGCGCCTCAAGGTGGTCAAGACCGAAGACCCGCCGAAGCGTTTGGCTGGCGTGAAAGTGAAATCTGTGGCGGAACTTGTTTCAAAACTCAAAGAAGTGGGGGCGATCTGATGACTGTTCTTCTTGTTGCAGAACACGATAATGCATCGCTCAAAGATGCTACGCATAAGGCACTTTCTGCTGCGGTATTGATGGGCGGCGATGTGCATGTTTTGGTGGCTGGCCATAAGGCCGAGGCTGTGGCCAAGGCTGCTGCGAAACTCGCCGGCGTCAAAAAAGTGCTGCATCTTGAAAGCGCTGATCTCGATCGGCCCCTCGCCGAAGCCATGGCAGCCAATATCGTGGCACTTGCCGGTTCTTATGAGCATATCGTCGCGGCGGCCACATCCAATGGCAAGAATTTCATGCCACGTGTGGCAGCATTGCTCGATGTGATGCAGGTTTCAGATATTTCGGAAGTGAGATCGTCAGACACATTCGTTCGTCTGATTTATGCAGGCAACGCTGTGCAAACCGTGCAGAGCATGGATGCTATGAAGGTGATCACGGTCCGCACGGCTTCCTTTACCGCTGCTGGCGAAGGTGGTTCGGCTGCGATTGAGAGCGTAAAGCCTGTGGCTAGTCCGGGCCTTTCGTCTTACGTCAGTGAAAACCTCACGCAATCAGATCGGCCAGAACTGACATCAGCCAAGATCATTGTTTCCGGCGGACGCGGTATGCAGTCTGGTGAAAATTTCAAAATGCTTGAGGCGGTTGCCAAAAAACTCAATGCGGCTGTCGGCGCCTCGCGCGCGGCGGTGGACGCGGGCTATGTTCCCAATGATTACCAAGTGGGCCAGACGGGCAAAGTGGTGGCGCCTAATCTTTATATCGCGGTTGGTATTTCCGGTGCCATTCAACATCTGGCGGGCATGAAGGATTCCAAGACCATCGTGGCCATCAACAAGGATGAAGACGCGCCGATTTTCCAAGTGGCAGATTATGGCTTGGTGGCGGACTTGTTCGTTGCGGTGCCGGAGTTGGAAGCAGAACTGGGCAAGATTGGTCGTTAGCGCCGCACGTTTTGGGCAAGCAGTGATGCGGCAATGGCCAGGCCTAAAAACACGACCGACGTCCAAACGATGGCGGCCAAATGCCCTTGTGAAATAAGCTTGCCGCCAGCTGCTGCGCCAATCGATTGGCCGAGATAAACGGCTGAGCTATTCAGCGCCACGGTGGCAGAGGCCAGCGCTGGCGCAGCGGCCACCAAGCGACCCTGCTGGGAAGAATTGGTGGCAAAGCCAAGGCCCCAGAGTGCTATAGCGAAAACAGCGAACCAGAGATTGCCAAATGACAGCGCGAAGATGATCAAGCCGATCGTCGAAATGACAAGGCCAATCAAAACAGTTCTGTCTGGCCCGAGTTTCCCAATGAAGCGCGTTGCGGCGTAATTTCCAACAACACCTGCGGCACCAAAAACGGCCAAAACCACCGCCATTGTGGCCGGCGACACGGCAAAGACATCATTCAAGATCGGCGTGAGAAAGCCGAGCACGGCAAAGTGGCCTGATAGGCTCAATAGTGTCACGGCCAAGATACAGAGGAGGGCCGGGCTTTTGCCAACCCTTGTCCAGCTTGATAGGTCCAGCGGTTGGCCGATGAGACCCTGAGGCATGGTTTTGGCCACAGCGAGGCCCGCGACTGAAGCCAAGATGGCCACTGCGAAAAACGTAGCGCGCCAGCCGGTTTGTGTTGCCAATAAGTTGCCCAAGGGGATGCCCATCACGGATGCGATGGCCCAGCCGATAAAAATGAACGTAATCGCCTGCGCGCGTTTTTCTTGAGGCACCAAGAGGCTGACTGTTGCGGCGGCTTGCGGTGTGAATACTGCGGCACCCACCATGGTGAGCGTTCGTATGAGCAGCAGCGACCAAAAGTTCGGTACTATTGCGCAAAGGATATGACCAACGGCGAAAATCGTAAGGGCCGACAGCAGAAGTTTACGGCGATCAAACCGATTGCTCAAACTCGCCAAGACTGGTGCGCCAAAACCAACGACCAATCCGCCCGCGAAAATCAATAGACTTGTGGTTGCTGGTGTTTCATTCAAGCTGGCGCTCAAAATGCTGAGCAGGCCAGAAGGCAATAGGACACCAGTTCCGATCACGAAGTTGCCCAGCAGCAAAGCCCAAAGGACCATCGTCTCGCGGCGCTGATCTAAAATTGCCATTTATCCTCCATTTCCCGCTTTCGAAAGTGCTTGCGGGCGGCGTTTGCCCTCATTGGTGCGGTTTACTTGTGACCTTTATCGCGTGAAACTCAAAATGAAAATTGACACCATTGGTGCGGGACAGATGAGGTCTGGCATTACGTCCTTTTCAGCCGTGGCGGTGTCCGAAGATTTACCGGTCACGCCTCACTAGCTTTCTGCCCCCCACTTCCCATATAAGCCGCCCATGACATTTCACTTCCGCAAGATGAATGGCTTGGGCAATGACTTTGTGGTGCTGGATGCACGCAAGGGCGCTCTCGCTATTACTGAAGAAAAGGCGCGGGCTATCGCCAATCGCAAGACGGGCATTGGCTGCGATCAGCTGATTGTGATGGAGGCTTCTGGCATTGCCGATATTCGAATGCGGATTTGGAATGCTGAGGGGGGAGAGGTTCCGTCATGTGGCAATGCTTCGCGTTGCATTGCGGATTT
Organism: Aestuariivirga sp.; assembly: GCA_043782835.1. Taxonomy (GTDB): domain Bacteria; phylum Pseudomonadota; class Alphaproteobacteria; order Rhizobiales; family Aestuariivirgaceae; genus Aestuariivirga. Next base: position 7,910 of record JAYWAB010000061.1, on the reverse strand, counting down.
GATGTTTGATGAACTGGCTGCCGCTTCTGCCACCATCGAGACCAAGGGCGGATTTCTCACTGCTGTCAAAGCAGGTGAGCATTTGGTGACGATTGATCAGGGCCTGCCGAAGTTCGGCTGGAGAGACATTCCATTGTCGGAGGATTTTCCCGACACGCGGCATATTGAATTGCAGCTCGGGCCGATTGATACCCCGCTGATTCATTCCCCATCCGTGGTGAATGTCGGCAATCCGCATTGTATCTTTTGGGTGAATGATTTGGACGTGGTTGATTTATCACGTGTTGGGCCGATGCTGGAAAATCATCCGTTGTTTCCTGAGCGCGCCAATATTTCCTTGGCGAAAGTTGTGGCGAGGGATCATGTTCTGCTGAAAGTTTGGGAACGCGGTGCGGGTCTCACGCAAGCTTGTGGCACGGCGGCTTGTGCCACGATGGCGGCAGGGCACCGGATCAAAATTATCGAGGCGAAATGCCGGATCACTTTGCCTGGTGGCGATTTGTTTATGAGTGTTGATGAAAACAATGGCCACATTATCATGACGGGCCCAGCGGCTCTTGATTTTGAAGGCACGATGCCTGAGGGCTTGCTGTGAGCGAAGCGCGCATTGAAACCTTCGGCTGCCGCCTCAACACCTTTGAGAGCGAGATCATGCGTGGTCATGCTGAAAAGGCAGGCCTGAAGGACGCTGTTATTTTCAATACGTGTGCAGTGACGGCTGAGGCGACGCGTCAAGCGCGCCAAGCCATTCGCAAGGCGGCCAAAGAAAATCCTACAGCGCAAATCATTGTGACTGGCTGTGCGGCGCAGACTGATCCAGACATGTTTGCTGCCATGCCGGAAGTTTCGCGTGTGTTGGGCAATGAGGAAAAGTTGCAAGCTTCGGCTTGGGTATCTGGCACAAATCGCCCACGCGTTGATGTGTCTGATATTATGCTGGTCAAAGAAATGCGGCCACCGATGATTGATCGGCTGACGGCACGCACGAGGGCTTTTGTGCAGGTTCAAAATGGCTGTGACCACCGCTGCACATTCTGCATCATTCCATTTGGGCGCGGCAATTCGCGTTCAGTTCCCATTGCGGATGCGGTTGAACAGGTACGCCGTTTGGTGGCGCAGGGACATCATGAGATTGTGTTATCTGGCGTTGATCTGACGAGCTGGGGCGCTGATCTGGAGGGTGCGCCGAAGCTGGGGCGTTTGCTTTCGCGTATTCTGAAAAATGTACCCGAATTGAAGCGCTTGCGACTTTCATCGATTGACTCGATTGAGGCTGATGATGAATTGATTGACGTGATCTCGGGTGAGGCGCGCGTGATGCCGCATTTGCATTTGTCGCTTCAGTCTGGCGATAACATGATTTTGAAACGTATGAAGCGGCGGCACAGCCGCGAACACTCTGGTCGCTTTTGTGAAGATTTGCGTGCCAAGCGACCTGACATGGTTTTTGGTGCGGATCTTATCGCGGGCTTTCCCACTGAGACGGATGAGATGTTTGAGAACTCACTGGAAATTGTCGATGAATGTGGGCTCACGTATCTGCATGTGTTTCCTTACTCGCCGCGCCCTGGCACACCCGCGGCCAAGATGCCTGCGGTGGCGGGTGATGTGATCAAGCGTCGCGCCGCTTTGCTGCGGGCCAAGGGCGAGCAGCGTTTGCAGAAATTTCTCGCCGGCCAAGTGGGCCAGCGCCATGAGGTTTTGGTGGAAACGCCATCAACTGGGCGCACGCCGCAGTTTGCTTTGACCCGGTTTGAGACAGCGATGGTTCCGGGTGCGGTGGTCAATGCCAAGGTGCTGTCAGCTTCGGCCACGCATTTGCATGTGGGGATGTGATGGCGGGATTTTTCAAGAAGCTTTTTAACAGGATCACCGGCAAGCCAAGCGAAGAGGCCAAGCCAGGACTTTTTGAACAGGCAGCAATTCCGCCACCTGTTTCTGAGTCTGCGGTGGTTAAACCTATCGCTGTTAAGCTCGCAGTCAAGTCGAAGCCACCTGCGCTAAAGAGGGAAGAAATAAAGAAGCCCGCGCCCAAGAAGTTGGAGGCAAAAAAATCGGAAGCTAAAAAGGCCCCTGCCAAAAAGGTCGAGGCCAAGAAACCGGAGGCTAAGAAGGGGGAGGCGAAAAAAGTATCGCAAAAAAAGCTTAAGGCTAAAAAACCGGAACCCAAGAGGGTTGAGGTCAGGGTTGCGCCTGTCAAAGTTACGACAAAAAAAGTAGCGCCGGAGCGAAAGATCGCGCCCGTCGTCGAGGTACTACCGCCAGCCTTGCCCAGCATTGTTGTTGAGCCTGAATCCACCGTTGTTGTGCCCCTGCCGCCTCGGCCGCCTGCTGTAACAGTTGCTGACGCGCCCCAGCGCGGTGGGTGGTTCTCACGCCTCAAGGAAGGGCTTTCCAAGTCTTCCAAATCCATTTCCGGCTCGATCACCTCAATTTTCACTAAGCGCAAGCTGGACAAGGCGACGCTGCAAGAATTGGAAGATACTTTGATCCAGGCTGATTTGGGCTTGCCTGTGGCGGAGCGGATTGTCGCGGCGGTTTCCGATGGCCGCTATGATAAGGAAATTGACCCGCAAGAAGTGAAGCAAATTTTGGCCAGGGAAGTGGCCAAGGTTTTGAAGCCTGTGGAAGTGCCTTTCACCTTTGGCACTGAGAAGCCCTTTGTGATTGTTGTAGTTGGCGTGAACGGCTCTGGCAAGACCACCACCATCGGCAAGCTTGGTTCGATTGCTGCCGGCGAGGGGTTCAAAGTGAAGTTCGCTGCGGGTGATACGTTCCGCGCCGCAGCAATTGAACAACTGACAGTCTGGGGCAATCGGATTGGCGCAAAGACGATCAGCCGCCCGCAAGGGGCAGACTCGGCGGGTTTGGCATTTGATGCTTTGAAAGAAGCGCAGGAAGATGGCACCGACATTCTCTTCATCGACACGGCTGGGCGCTTACAAAACAAGGCCTATCTGATGGATGAGCTCGACAAGATGGTCCGTGTGATCAAGAAGATTGATGCCAGCGCACCGCACGCCGTTTTGCTGGTGCTTGATGCGACGACAGGGCAGAACGCTTTATCGCAAGCGGAGGTCTTTACCAAAGTGGCGGGGGTGACTGGTCTGATCATGACGAAACTTGATGGCACGGCGCGCGGCGGCATCCTCGTTGCCATTGCCGAGAAATTTAAACTGCCCATTCATGCCATTGGCGTGGGCGAGAGCATTGATGATTTACAGCCTTTTGACGCGGATGGCTTTGCGCGGGCGATTGCAGGACTTGATGAAAATGAATGATGTGAAACTCAGTCAGGCGCAAAAGCTGGCCTTGGACCTTGGGCCACTCCTGGCGTTCTTTCTGGCCAATTGGAAATGGGGCCTGTTGACGGCAACAGGCGTGCTTATGGCAACCACATTTGTTGCGCTGGCAATCACCTACTACCTCACGCGCAAGGTCGCACGTTTTACTCTGGCCAGCGCTCTATTCATTGGGTTGTTTGGAGCGCTGACCCTTTATTTTCAAGATCCGTTTTATCTGAAACTGAAAGTGACGCTGATCGAATTTGGTTTTGCCCTGGTACTTTTCACCGGGCTTTTCTTTAAGCGGTTTTTCATCAAGGACCTGATGGGCGAAATGATCAGTGAACTGACGGGTGAGGGCGGCGGCTTGCCTGACAGTGCTTGGCGCATATTGACCATTCGCTGGGGGCTGTTTTTTGTGGCGATGGGGTTGCTCAATCTGGCCATCTGGCATTTCTTTCAAGATTCAGTTTGGGTGGCTTTCAAGTCCTTTGGCCTGATGATTTGCTTTATGATCTTTGCCATGGCCAATGCGCCATTTTTGGCGAAATTTATGAAGGATTGAGTGCCCGAATATCCGTCCGCAGGCGGATTATCCGTGTACGGTGGAATCAGAATTTCGCTAATGTCAAGACTTGCCGAGCGAGAAAATTCATTTCTATTTGACTTAGAAATCGTGGAGAAATTTGCACTTGCAGCGCCAAGATTGAATCGCTAGGACTCCACCCCGCTGGCCTTGTTCAAACAACCAGGACGACGGGTCGGGCGGAAGCGAACTGTTTCCATCGTACGAGAAACAGAACTTCACACAGGACGAGTGATGTCGATACAAAAAGAGGCAAAACAATTTACCCGGTCCTTCTCGCACTTGTTAAAGCGGGCGGTGCAATATTCGGTTCACCTTTATATGGAAGAAGTGGGCAAGAGCGGCTTGACGCATCGTCAGTTCACCGTGCTTTCTGCTGTCGATTCCTTTGAAGGCAAAAGCCAAACAGAACTCGTGAAGATCACTGGTATCGATCGTTCGACTTTGGCTGATCTTGTGGCGCGGTTGATGGCGCAGGGTTATTTGCAGCGAAAGCGCAGTAAAGAAGACCAGCGCGCCAATACCATCCGTCTTACGCCGATAGGTAAGAAGATGTTGAAGGCTTCGCAAGTGGGGGCTGAAGATATTGACCGCAAGTTGCTCTCGAGCTTTTCAGCAACGGATCGGCGGATGATGATGGATTGTTTGACATCGCTTGCTGGCGAGATGGATAAGGTCGATGATTCCGTGCCAGCGACAACTTCGCTGAAAGTGAAACTGAAGCGTAGAGTTTTACTTTAATCACTCGCCTTTAATTCTTGAATTCTCTTTGGCAGAGCGTTGATCGCGCCACAGAATGGCAATTACCATCGCCACCAGTGCAAACGCTGAAAGGGCGTATGAGGCGATTACAAAGCCGGAATTGTGAGCCGTCCAATCCATTAAGTTGTCCTGATTGCTGCAAGGCGCACTTGGCGCAATTTGCGGGACGCGATTTCAGCGCGCAGCGCATGAAGATGCAAAGCAACAAACAGGAATGTGTAGCCCAGTGCCATAAAGAACAATGGCCAAAGCATGGTGCTGTCAATGGTTGGCCCGCTCATTTTGAAAACGCTAGCGGGTTGGTGCAAGGTGTTCCACCATTCAACGGAGAATTTGATGATTGGAAGATTCAGCGCGCCGACGATGGCGACGATGCGGGCCAGACTGGCGGCACGGTGCGGATCTTCGAGGCTTTGCCAGATGGCGATGTAGCCCAGATACAGCAGCATCAAGACGAACATCGAGGTGAGCCTCGCATCCCAGACCCACCATGTGCCCCACATGGGTTTGCCCCAGAGGGACCCGGTGGCCAGTGCGAGGAAACAGAAGACAGCGCCCAAGGGGGCTGCGGTTTTTGCCGCGGCATCGGCCAGAGGGTGGCGGAAGATCAGCGCCATAATGCTGAGGAAGGCCATGAAGCCATAGGTGAACATCGCCATCCATGCGGCGGGCACATGGACATACATGATGCGAACGGTTTCACCCTGTTGGTAATCTGCCGGGCTGGTGACGAGTGCGCCATAAAGGCCGAAGCCGAAAAAAAGCAAAGTGATCAGCCACACCCAGGGCAAAAGGGTGTTGGCCAATTTCAGAAAGAGCGCTGGATTGGCAAACTTCTGCATGATTCGTTTTCAATTCTAACGGGACTAAGCTGATTTTTTACATACAATTTTGTGAACATTGTGTCCCCTGTCATTTAGCGCAAATAGGTTCGCAATGCTGCGGCCGAGGCTATGGGTGCGACAACCAAACTCATCAATGTGATCGCCAAAAGAATGAGCAGCGATGGCGTGGCACTTTGCGGGCCCATCATCAATGTTGTGGCTGAGACGCCGAAGATCAAGACCGGCACATAGAGCGGCAAAATTAATATTGAAACGAGAAGTCCGCCCCGGCGCAGGCCCGCCGTGATGGCGCCACCAATGCTGGCCAGCAATGAAAGCGCCAGAGAACCAGTCAGCATCGACAGCCATAGAATTGGCAGTGACGCAAGATCGAGATTCATCATCAAGGCCAAGGGAGGTGCAATCAAGGCCAAGGGCAGTGACACCATCAACCAATGGGCAATGGCTTTGGTGAGGGTGATCAGTTCGAAGGGCAGTGGCCCCATGGTCAAGAGATCAAGCGAGCCATCTTCAAGGTCCTGCTGGAACATGCGGTCTGCTGTCAGTAGAACCGCGAGCAGAAGTGCCATCCACATCAAGCCTGCGGCGAGGCGTTGGAGCAAGGCGAGATCAGGCCCTACGGCGAGCGGCACCAACACGATCACAGCCAGGAGGAAACTCAAGGCCGCCCCCAGTCCGCCGCCCTGTTTGCGGGCCAGAAGCAATTCACGCATCAGCAGCGCTTTGAGGCTCTGGCCCATCAAACTGTTGCCCCAATTGTAATCGTGCCAACTTTGGCGAGACCCAAAGGCGCATGGGTGGCAGCAATGATGAGGCCGCCGGAAGCCAGATGGCTTTGCATGACTTTGCGCAGATCGTCCAAGGCGGTGACATCCAATCCCACCGTGGGCTCATCGAGCAGCCACAGCGGGCGCTTCACGGCAATCAAACGCGAGAGGGCCAAGCGGCGGCGCTGGCCTTCAGACAGAAGCATCGCTTCATCTTCGGCCAGCTTGTCGAGTTTGAAGGGCACGAGGGCGTTCTGCGTGGTGCCCCCCATGAAGCGGGACCAGAAATCCAGATTTTCGCTCACTGAGAGGGCGGGTTTGATGGCCTCCTGATGGCCGATATAATGGCTGAGTTCGGGGACTTCTGCGGTCGCGCCGCTCAATGTCAGCGTGCCTTCGGCGGGGCGGTTTAGGCCTGCGACCAACCGCAGAAGTGAGGATTTACCGGCACCATTGGGGCCGCGCAATTCTACGGCCTCGCTGCTTCTCACCGCGAAATTTAGATCACGGAAAATCATTCGGCCGCCGCGTTCGCAAGCCAAAGACCTGGCTTCAAGGACCAAGTCTTTCCACATTGCTTAGACCATATATTGGCCGCCGTTGGCGGAGAGCGTGGCACCCGTGATGAAGCCTGCATCATCTGCTGCGAGGAAGATGACACAGCGCGCGATCTCTTCGGGCTCGCCCAAGCGGCCCACCGGGATCATTGGGATGATGCGTTCGGTGAGAACTTTTTCTGGAACGGCTTTCATCATATCCGTGTTGATATAGCCGGGGCAGATGGCGTTGACGGTGATGCCCTTGGCGGCACCCTCCTGGGCCAGGGATTTGACGAAGCCGATTTCACCCGCCTTGGCGGCGGCATAATTGGCTTGGCCCATCTGGCCTTTTTGGCCGTTGATCGACGAGATGCAGATGATGCGACCGAAGCCACGATCTCGCATCCCGCCCCAGACGGGCTGGGTCATATTGAAGAGTGAATTCAAGTTGGTGTTGAGCACCTCTTGCCATTGTTGCAGCGTCATCTTGTGGAACATCGCATCGCGCGTGATGCCCGCGTTGTTGATGAGAATGTCGATGGGGCCGAGATCGGCTTCAATGGTCTTGAGGGTTGAAGCGCAGGATTCGGCAGAACTCACATCGCATTTGAAGACAGGAACCCCGGTCTCCAGATTGAAGTTTTTAGCGGCTTCGTCGTTGCCGGCGTAGATGGCGGCAACAGTGCAGCCTTTGGCTTTCAGGGCTTTTGATATGGCCGCACCAATGCCTCTGGTGCCTCCGGTGACGACTGCAATGCGGCTCATGATTTTCTCCCTCGGTTTTTGTGATCATGCCGCAGGGTGAGTGATGAGGCAATAGATTTGGGGGGAAGGTGAATGGCGAATAGAAATTTAGGCAGGTGGCAAGCAAGCTTTTTCATCCTCCCCAGAGGGGGAGGTGGCATGCGAAGCATGATGGAGGGGTTCTTGGCGTCTGAACTGGTCTCCCCTCCGTCTCGCCTGCGGCGATCCACCTCCCCCTCAGGGGAGGATAAGAAGGCGCAGCTTCGCCCTTGTTCGCCGTGGCACTGCCGGCGGAATAAATTAAGAGCAGGAACGCGTGGGTTATCCGACGCGGTGTGCGGCTTAGCGTAGAGCCGCGGAATATGCGTTGGGTTTCCCCACGC
>JAYWAB010000060.1:0-15219 GCA_043782835.1 Aestuariivirga sp. | reverse complement strand
ATTGGTGATGTCTGCGGGGGCCACATGGCCATCGGTTACAGTTCTGAAGGCGGCCTTGATGCCGAAGGTTTCGAGATAGGGGTGATATTGCTTGATCTCCGATGGCCCGATGATCTCGCCTTCGTAACCCGCCAGTTTGGAAATGCCGTAAACATATTTCAGCCAGTTCACTTCTTCATCAGTGGTGGCCAGTCGCAAACCGCCGCAACCATGCCAACTCACCGCCTGGCCTGTGAGCTTTTCCAACTGCGGGTAAAGTTGGGTGCCATAGAGATGCACCTTGGTCATGTTCAAGCTGCCATTGAAATGCGGGCACTGGCCTGCGGCATGCCAAGTGGAACCCGAGGTGAGTTCGCCCTTTTCGATCAAGGCAATATCCGACCAGCCTTCCAGTGCCAGATGGTAAAGTAGGCCCACACCCATCACCCCGCCACCGATCACCACCACACGCGCATGAGATTTCATTGATTCACTCCGTGACGCCGACCATTGTGTAACTGCGCGTGGCGATCAAGGCTCAATTCGCGGGTGTGAGGTGAGCCAGATTGGTGGGGTGGTTTGTCTGCGTGCGCCGCATTTTAAGAAGCCGTGTTTTCAGGATTGCTCCTGAAAATGCACCGACCATGGGGCCGGGCAACCCAATCACGAGCTGACTGCCCAAATCTGCTTTGGTGCCGACAGCATAATAGTACACGACGAGCCAGGGCAGGCCGCCGATGATGGCACTAATTGCGATATAGAAGAACCAGCTGAACTTTGCGTCGTCTTCAAGGCTTTTGCTCATGAAATATGTTAGAGGAAGAACGCAGAGAAGAATTTGAGGCAATGAGGCAATCGCAAGGAATAAGATTCCCCAAAACAGCGTCCATGCCCAAAATAATAGGGCCAGACTGCTCCACAGGAATGCCTGCGAGATGCCAAATTTCTCAATGTTTCTGGGCACCTCACTGAGGAACCCAGAGAAACCGAAGAAATAGATCAGCCAGACAACGCAGCAGCAAAGAGCGAAACCTAAGATTCCTTGTAGCCACGCTGTGATGGCCTCTGATGCCAGTGAATATGCCTGCGATGCTTGCGTCATGACGCTGCCACCCTGCGCAAGCCCTCACGCTCACCGACTTGCTCTGGTTCTTTGATCTCAGATGCCAGTCCCCCAGCTTCCAAGGCTTTGATCAGCCACCAGCCGGGATCGAGTTGGCCATTTTCAACGCCCAGCCGTGCTGAGCCGGGATAGGCGTGATGATTGCCGTGCCAGTTTTCACCGAAGGTGAGCAAGCTAACATAGCGAATGTTAAAGCCCTGCACGCAGACGCCATCCACGCGCCAGCCTTGGTGGCCGCGGCGATGGGCGAAATGTCCGATCAGCCAATGCCCTGTTAGCGAAACGGCTATGCGTAGTGCTATGCCCCAGATCACCCAGGGTAAGCCGCCGATGGCATAGAACAGAATTGCCCAGGGCAATTGCTGTGCCATCCAATATTTCTCGATGAATTGATAGAAGCGATCTTCACTAACAGTTTTCTCGATTGCGAAGTGCGGCGGGTGATCAAGCTCCACCATGCAATGCATCTGCCACCAGGCGTCGTGGAAGAAGGGGCGGCGGTGGGCATAGAGATCATGGCATTCACCTTGGCGCTGGGCCCAATCGCGAATGTCATGGGCGGCAATCATGCCGAAGGGGCCAGCCATACCAACCAGCGTGCCCAGATAGACGAGCAGGCGTTCCAGCCACTTTGGGGTTCGGAATGATTTGTGGATGAGCAAGCGATGCATTCCAACGGAATGGCCTGCGCAGACTGTTATCGCGGTTGTGGCCAGAAACAGCGCCATGACATCCCACGAGTAAGTGAGAGGTGCACCGATGAGACCAATGATTGTCAGCACCATGGTCCATATGGATTTTGCTGGCACCCATTTCACGCTACCTTGAACTGCGTTGCTGCCTGGCCGCGAATGCATTCTATCGGTAGAAACTGTTTGCATTTCATCGCACCCTTCACTATTTTAGTAATTAGGTAATAAACGAACTATACGCTAATCTAGATAATTAGGCAACTACCTAAATATCGATTGGTATTGAAAGCGCCGTGCAATGGAAATTCAACGCATATTTGAAGCTCTGTCATCGCCAGTTCGGCGCAAAATCCTAGCCTATCTGGCGGAAACTGAATTGCCGGCTGGCGTAATTGCTGGCCGATTTAGCATTTCCAAGCCATCGGTCTCTCAGCACCTCAACCTGCTAGAAGCAGCGGGTCTCGTGAAGAGTGAAAAGCGCGGGCAATATGTACATTATTCACTGGTGCGCGAAAGCCTCACCAATACGCTCAATGGCTATGTCCAAGAGGTTTGCCCGGTGGCGCGGCCTTTGAAAAAGGAAAGCCGCAAATTGGCTTTGGGCAGAACGCAAACGCCGCAAAAAGCACGCAGGTCTTGATAGAAGCGCTGCTGGCGATCAAGGCTCAATTCGCGGGTGTGAGGTGAGCCAGATTTGAAGGAGATTTTGATGGCTTGTTGGGAATCGCGGCATCAATTTTGGATTCCATCGCAATGACAAATTTGCCACAGCAGGGCGGAAAAGTGTTTTGTTGATTTGGGTTGGGTCAAAACGTACCACAATCATGCCCGAAACGATGGCGTACAGCCCGGCCGCAACGTTTGATTGCTTTTATGTTTTCTGGGAGAGTGTTAATCACTGGTTAATTAGCAAATTGGGCCGGCTGAAATGAATTTCAATTTTATTCGCGTGGTGATACTTCTGTGTGGCAGTTTAGCTTCGGTGGCTGGCGGCTGATGTTGATGTGACACGTCTTCCCGCCGTTTCGGCCCCCAATGGCAAGGTCGAAGTCAGCGGTGGTTGGGTTGGCATGAATGGCCAGCCGAGTTCGGTTGATTTGCGCGGTGGCGCCAGTGTTTCATTTCCGGTGAATGATATTTTCGGCATTCAAGCCGATATTGCTGCGGCCAATGCCTTCAGCGACACGAAATATGGCGGCGCGCTGCACATGTTCACGCGTGATCCGAATGCCTATCTGCTCGGCGCTGCAGGAGGTGCTTTCTGGAGCAGCAATACCAATGCGCAATTTGTTGGGCCGGAGGCGGAAGCCTATATCGGCAATGTCTCGCTCGAAGCATTTGCGGGTTATATGAATCTGAATTTGGCTGGCGTGAGTTCGGCTAAGTTTTTCGGCTTTGGCGATGTTGCCTATTACCCAGCCGAAAATTTGCGCTTGAATTTTGGGGTCAGCGATGTCGCTGATTTCAAATCGGCCCATGTGCAGGCTGAATATCAAATCAGCGACACGCAGCCGATCAGCCTGACGCTGGCTGGCAAAGTGGGCGACAACAGCTTTGTTGGTGTTGATGCCGGATTGAAGATTTATTTCGGTGCCAGTTCCAAGAGCCTGATCCGCCGCCACCGTGAGGACGATCCCCGCAACCGTATCCTGGATGTTTTTGGTGGCGCGGGGAATGGTTTGATACCGCCTCCTGTGCCACCGGTTGTGACTCCACCAGTGACTGATCCATGTGCTTTAAATCCACTAAACTGCTGATGACTTGACAATTAAACTACGCGCTAGTGGCTTGGTATAAGATCAGCGCCGCAGCTGCCGCCACGTTCAGGCTTTCGACTCCCGGCTTCATCGGGATTCTGACCTTGTGCTTGCAAGCTGTTGAAATGGAATGGGAACACCGCCAAGATTACGATAGCGGCATCATTTTAATGCCGGATTGTTTTCTTGCTGTAATTCTTCGGGGGGACAAGTTACGAATGAAAGAACCTGTTTAAAGGTCCGGAGGCATTACCGAGTTGGAACAGCAGAGGCGAATTTTGTTCCACAAAAGCCGCTCCTTGAATCGGCCGCAGCAAACCTACAGTTATCGAGTTGCAACCTTAGGGCGATTGAATTATTTTTAGTCCGGGTTTATTGCTATTGTTCCGGGGCAAAATTCAACTTATGAGGTGGAGGTTCCGATGGCCAAGACAGTTAGACTTTTTTCAGTACAAAGAGTCAGCGTTTCAATTGAGAGGTCCACTCCACCCAGTTTGCTTATCACTGTGGATGGACTAGCTGCGACACCTGGTTATTCAAATATCCACCTTTCGACCATTGAAAAGGAACTTTCTCCTGATCGGATATTTGATCTGGAGTTAGTGGGGGAGCCACCGTCGATTCTCGTTCCCCAAGTTGTTAGGCCAGTCACTTCTGATTTTGTTGTCAATGACAAGTTCGTTGATCAAGTAATTGGAGTAACTGTACATGCCCGCACTAATCAGATGACGGCATTTATTATCTCCGATCCTATTGGTCCTGTTCCTTGGAATGCGCATATTGATCCAATGGCACGCCCGCTGCCGACGACACTGGCGCTTGGCGAAGAACATCTTCCAACTACTTGGGCGTTTGGTGAAGAGCATCACCCGACCACATTTGTTGTTGGCGAAGAGGGTCAACCCAAGACTTTCTTCATTGGTGAAGAAGTGTCCCCAACATTGATTGTACCGGGTGAAGGGCACAAACCATTCTTTGGCGAAACAAACCCGCAAGTGGACGATCCAATTCCACAAAACTTGCCTCATTTGCCGCCAGGGCCCAATCCCTTTGGTCAGAGATGAATGCGCTAAACCACGACATCGTAGTAGCTGGGGGCGGGCTTGATCCATCGTTGCTGAGTCTCGCGGCGTTTGCAGAACGCCGCGGCTTTGAGGTTTTGCGCCTCTTTCACGACAAGGGCTCGGAGTGCAAAGTCGATTTTGATTTCGAAACTGGAAAAATAGCGAACGATGGATTGCGCATAGAGACGCGATCAGCTTTTGTGCGCTTTGATGTGTTCAATGATTTGAGTGGTGGCGCATACTCGCCTTCAAATCGCGCCAGCAATTGGTTTGCATTTGCTATAGGTGCGTTTTCGACAAAGAGAGAAGTGGCGATGTTGAATCGTCATCCTCTTGGTGTGATCGGCTCCAAACTTAACGATCTTCACCTCGCACAATCAATTGGATTAAATGTTCCTAAGACCGTTGTGAGCAATGATTACGTCAGTCTCATGCGGCTAGCAGAAAATACTGATGAATGGATCGCCAAACCAGTGGGTGGCGGCAGCTACTGCTCTCAGCTTAGTCATGTAATGCAGTCAGATTTGGTGTTCGAAGGACGACTCCCAAATCCGGCAATTGTACAAGAGCGCCTGAGCTATCCCGAATTTAGAGCCTATCGCGTTGGCAAAAAACTTTTGGTGTTTTCGATCAGTAGCGAAAAACTCGACTATAGAGCAGACCACAATGCGGTAATGCGATTGTGTCATGCGGAAGAAATTGGCGGCAATGTCGCAAAACAGCTCTTTCAGCTAGGCGATTTAGTTGGGCTTGATTTTTATGCTTGTGATCTTAAGACAAGAAAAGGATCAGGGGAGCTTTGTTTTCTTGAGTTGAACAGCAGTCCCATGTTTGCAGCCCACGACGCAATTTCAGACGGAGGAGTTTCGAGTCTAATCTTGGATTCATTGTTGAACCCGCAAGATAGGTAGTTCGAACAACATCAGTGCCGCCGCCGCCGCCACGTTTAGGCTTTCGACTCCCGGCTTCATCGGGATACTGACCTTTTGCTTGCAAGCGCTTAAAATTGAATCGGAAAGACCTCGCGACTCTGATCCCAGCGCGATCAGGGTTGGGGCCTGATAGCTGCGGCGGAAATCCTGTTTGGCGTCCATGCGGGTTGCGACACTGTCGCCCGACCAGGCTTTGAGGAAATCGAGAAAGCCGGGCAGAGGCATGCGGCACAGAGGCAAGGCGAAGATCGAACCTGTCGAAGCGCGCACGCATTCCGGCGCATAGGGATCACAACAATCGCCCACCAGAATGAGGCCTGCGGCAGAGGCTGCATCGGCGGTGCGGATAATTGTGCCCAGGTTGCCGGGGTCTCTGATCTCTTCCAGCGCCAGCCAGTTGCCTTCTTTCGAAGGATGCGGCTGCCAGCGCTGTTTGAACACGGCCAGAACATCATGCGGATTGTTCTGGGCCGAAAGCTCGGCCATCACTTTATCGGTCACGATCGAAGGCTTCATGCCATCGAACATCTGCATGGGCTTGGTGGCGACGATGTTCTGCGGCTCCCAGCCCAAATCCTCGGCGCGCTCCAACATGGCGAGGCCTTCGGCAACAAAAAGCCCGGCTTCGCGACGGGCTTTCTTGTCATCCAATGAGCGGATCAGTTTGATCGTGGGGTTTTGCAGGGAAGAGATGGGCAGCACGGCATGGCTCCAGTTTTACTGCTGTAGCATAGGCCACGCAGTGTCGCTTCTGTTTTTGGATATATCAACCGTGGTCGATCTCAGCCTGTGTCACGGTATGGGCCCAGGTGAAGGTGACGGTTGCGCCCGGCGCTAATGTTGACCAGATGCCGTTGTTGGCTGTGGCATCGGGCGAGGCCGCTGCCCCCAGGGGGCCGGGGATCGTCAGGGTTTCGCTGGTGATGCCGCCAGCGCCCGTGCCCAGCGGCACCAGAACGGCGGGTGTTCCGTGCAAATCCTTCACTTGCACATTGGTCATCGGCACATTGCCTGTGTTGGCGATGGTATAAGTATAGGTGACAATTTGGCCGACAGAGAAGGGACCGGCGGGTGCAAAGGTTTTGCTGATGGTGAGCAAGGGCGTTGGCGCGCCGTTGTTGGTGATCGTGCAGCTGATCACATCAGCCGCTTGAATGGTGAAATTGATCGGCACTGTTGTGAGGCCCGCAACATTCGTTCCCGCAGCATTGCTGTTGGTGCAGGTGACGCTTTGGGCATAGGCCGTCAGCAATGAGGTTGAGCCTGGGGCCATGGCCTCGGTGAGGGAATAGGCCGTGTTGGCAGTAGCGGTGAAATTTATCGCAGCTGAAGTGATGGCAGCACCTGCGCCCGTGGTGTTGATTGCGGCGGGTGCGCCGGTTCCGGTTGCTGTGAGCCTGAACTGATCTGCCGCAGCAATACGGCCCGATGCCGACAAAGCCTTTTGCAAAGTGATTTTCGGTGCATTGCCGCCATTGGTAAAGGTGCAGGTGATTTGTGCTGCCGGCAGGATATTGGCGGCTGGGATGCTCAGCACTTGTGCGGCAAGCGTGCCGAAGGTGCCCGCATTTCCCGTCACCGCGGCATTGGCATCGGTGCAGTTTGCTGTCGTCAGTGTGAAAAAGGCGTTTGCCACCTCAGTCACTTGAACCGCTGTGTTGAGTGCGCTGACATTGATGGCACTTGGCGCGGCAGGAGCGGGCGTTCCAGCGACGGCTGTGGTGATCGCTGCTGGTGCCGCTGCGAGGTTGGTCACCGTGAAACTGAACGGCCCGCCGGGAGCACCAGTTGTGGTTTTGCGAATTGCCACTGTGGCGGGAATGGCGGTGTTGGTGATGGTGCAGTTGATTTGAGCGGCGGGCAAGGTATTGGCGGCTGGTACCGTAAGAACATTTCCCACCAGGCCACCAAAGCTCGCGGGATTGCCTGTGTTACCAGCATTGGCATCGGTACAGGTTGCTGTTGTTGGCGTATAGCTGGCATTGGCACCTTCGGTGATCTGCACCTGTGTGACCGCTGCTGTCACCTGAATGGCGCTGGGAGCCGCAGGTGTGGCCGTGCCCACTGCGATGGTGGTGATATTGGCGGGGTTGGATGCCAGATTAGTGGCGGTGAAAGTGAAGGGGCCGCCAAAGGAGCCCGTTGTGATTTTTTGCAGCGTCAGTGTCGTCGGATTAGCCGCATTGGTGAAGGTGCAAGTGATTTGTGCGGCTGGCAAGATATTGGCGGCGGGGATGGCCAGCAGTTGACCCGTGAGCGTGCCGAAGGTGCCGACATTGCCGGTTACTGCAGAATTGGCATCTATGCAGCTGGCCCCCGTTAGGGTGAACTGGGCATTGGCATTTTCGGAGACCTGAACGGTTGAATTCAGTGTGGTCACAGTGATGGATGTGGGTGCCGCTGGAGCAGGCGTTCCGGCTGTTATGGTGGTGATCGCTGCTGGAGCTGAGGCGAGATTGGCCACGGCGAAATTAAACGGCCCACCGGGAGCACCGGTGGTGGTTTTTTGAATGGCCACTGTTGCAGGCTTTGCCGTATTGGTGATGATGCAGTTAATTTGGGCGGCCGGCAACACATTGGCGGCGGGCACCGTGAGGACAGTGCCCGCGAGGCTGCCGAAGCTGGCGGGGTTTCCGGTGAAACTGGCATTAGCATCAGTGCAGGTTGCTGATGTGGCTGTGAAACTGGTGGTGATGGTTTCAGTGATCTGCACTTGGGTGTTGGTGGCTGTCACTTGAACAGGCGTGGGGGCCACTGGTGTTGCAGTGCCAACGGCAGCAGTTGTAATTGCGGCTGGCGTTGCGGCTAGGTTTGTGACGGTAAAAGTAAAGGGCCCGCCGAAAGAACCAGCGGTGATCTTTTGCAAGGCCAGCGTGGGCGGCTTGGGTGCGTTGGTATAGGTGCAGATGATTTTGGCAAACGGCTTTAAATTGGCAGCAGGAATGGTGATCACGCTGCCAGCCAATGTGCCGAAACTTGCCGGGTTACCGGTGGTGCCTGAATTG
The DNA here is from genome assembly GCA_043782835.1 of Aestuariivirga sp. Lineage (GTDB taxonomy): Bacteria > Pseudomonadota > Alphaproteobacteria > Rhizobiales > Aestuariivirgaceae > Aestuariivirga. Next base: position 6,667 of record JAYWAB010000060.1, on the reverse strand, counting down.
GTGTCTGTGCACGTGGCGCTGGACAAATTGAAATTACTGTTGGCGGCTTCGGTGAGCGTTACGGGATTGAGAATGCTTGTCACCGAAGTGTAGACCGGGACGGCAGGCGCTGCGGTGGCAGCTGCTGTGGTTGAAATGTTGGCCAGCGTGCCTGCGAGATTGGTGGCGGTGAAGCTGAACGGCCCACCTTTCACGACGGTCGTAATTTTTTGAACGGCAACCAAGGGAATGGCTGGATTGACGATATTGGTGAAGGTGCAGGTGATCTGGGCTTTGGCACGGATGTTTGTGGCCGGAATGGTGAGCACGGTGCCAGCCAAAGTTCCAAAACTGCCTGCGGGGTTTCCTGAAACCGCCGCGTTTCCATCCGCGCAACTTGCTGAGGTAATGCTGAAATTTGTGGCCAAGGTCTCCGTGATGACAACAGCTATGCCATTTGTCGTCGCCGATATTGGCGCAAGGGCGGTTGGGTAAGCAGTACCCGGAGAGGCCGTCGAAATTGCCGGTGGTGCGAAGTTGAGATTGGTGGCGCTGAAGGTGAATGGTCCACCAGCTGAACCCAAAGTGATTTTCTGCAATGCAATGGTTGCCGCATTTGGTGTGTTGACCGTGTTGGTCAAGGTACAAGTGATTTGTGCGGCAGCCACAACATTGGCCGCAGGAATGGTCAGCACATTGCCAGCCAAAGTTCCAAACGATGCCGGATTTCCTGTCACCGCCGCATTGGCATCAGTGCAGGTTGCAGCCGTGGCAGAGAAGGTTGCAGCTGGCGTTTCCGTGATGGTGACGGCGGTATTGAAGGCCGTTACATTAATCGGCGTTGGCACGGCAGGTGTGGCTGTGTTTGTGGCCGACGTGCTGATGGCCGCAGGGGCTGAGGCAAGGTTGGTGCTTGTGAAAGTGAAGGGGCCACCAATCGCGCTTACGGTTACTTTTTGCAATGCCACAGTTGCGGGCTTGGGTGTGTTGGTGAAGATGCAACCAATCGCATCGCCATAGGCGGTGGAGGCAAAGTTGTAGCTGGTGATTGGCTGATTGGTCGGCACCGCTGTGGGGGAGCCCGCAGCACCGTTGGTACAATTCAAGTTCGTCGTATACTGTGCCAGACTGCTGATGCTGCCGGCTGCCATTTGCTCGCTGATGGTGGTTGCCACGCCCGAAGAAAGGGTGGCAACTGCCGCACCGAAAGGCCCATTGGTAGCGCCTGATGAGGTTGCCGATGCGAGGATGCTGGCGTTGCTGGTGGCTTGCATACTATAGGTGAACTGATCTGCGACATTGGCGCGGCTGCCACTGATCAGTTTGTTGGCCGAGATGGTTGAATATTGCAAAGCCAACATCACACCTTGCAAGCCGCCCGCGACGAGTTGCACGTTCACAGTGGTGGGGCTGAGGCTGCCAACGATAAAGGCACCCACTGTGCCCGCAACACCGGTTTCGTTAAAAGTTGCCGTGCCCGCACCACTCGATATTGGATAAGTTGAGCCCGTCGTCGGGGGCACTTGGTCAACAATTGTCCAAGTTCCGCCATTTGTGGTGAAGGTTAGCGACTCGCCATTGTTGGTGGATTCGGCATCGGCCACCACCAACTTATATTGTCCGCTGGCCACCACGCCACTTGGTGGCGTGACTTTGATGTTCGACAAAATCAGATTAACCGTGCCACCTGTCGCCGTGTAAAGGATCGGTTTTCCGGGAATGCCTAAGAACGCTGAATTGCCTGTTGCCGCACCGCTCCACGCTGGGGCCGCCACAGCCACAATGCTGTCAGCATTGGGCGAATTGCCGCTGAGCGTGAATGAAAAAATCGAACCATCTGACAAGGTAATTGAGAAATTTTGGCCACCACCGAAAACCGTGGCGTTGTTGTAGGTGGACATATCCATCCAACAATAGGTCTGCCAAGACGGAGGCGCTGCGCCTGCTGAAGTTGCAGGGCCGCAGGTGGCGGCCAAGGCATTTGCCGTCGCAACAAAAAGCATGGCCAGCGCCACAAAGGCGAGACACATACTCCGCTTAAATGACGCTACTCCCGACATCGACAACTGACCGCAACTCTGAATTCCGTTGCAGGCGAATTAATGCATTATGGTTAGTGTCGGGTTAATTGCGTGGATTTAATGGGCCAGTTCGTCCCACCAATAAGCATTGGTCCAAGCCTTCTTTCCTGCGTGGTCAATGGCTGTCACCCGAAACCACGGGGACGGTTTTTTGAGGAGCCAGCCCATTTCCAGTGTGTTGAGATCGAAAATGGCAGAGGTGATGGCTTTACCAGTTCTCACGCAGGTTCTTGAGTTGCCGCAGACGATTGTAAGGGTATCAACGGGAGAGCAGTTGACCGCGAGTTCCTTGCCGTGAAGGCTGACGCTGTGGATTTCCGGTCCCTGGCTAGAATAGAAATATCCTGCTTTTAGTGCCTCTAATAAGTCTTCTGGATCAAGGCTTTGGGCTTTAACGTTCACCCAACCTCCGAAGTGATCTGGGGTTTTGAAATGCGCATCATCGGTGGCAATCGCGGTGAGGCGGTTTCCTTCATTCAACAGCTGGTCATGGAGATACCAGCCATTGCCCAGATCATTCTCAATTTCGCAGCCGTGGTTATAAATTTCCACGGCATGGGCGGCATCCAAGGCGTGGCCATCTTCAATCGTATAGCGCGACCATGCAGGGTGGGCGATGGCGATGAAGGCGCCCGCGTCTTTGGCGCGGCGGGCGAGTTCTGGCCCGGTTTCTTTTGGGCCGGGCGGCTTGAAATCCAGAGGCAGGCCTGTGGCCAGAATATGCCACTGCTCGCCTGCGCTGGTTTCTGGCGCGTGGAGTTCAGAGCCCCAATCAAAGTGGTGAAATCATTGCCGCGAAAGCTGCGCGTGTCGTTGACCGGGAAATTGAAATGCGAAACGAAATGCTCTGACAGTTGCAGAAAATCATAGCCGGCATTTTTATAGGCGGAGACAACATCTGGTGTTGGCAATTTGCCGTCAGACTCATTTGAATGCGTGTGGAGATTGCCACGCCAGAAGCGACCGGGCAATAAGAAGGGTGGAAGCAAACGCACTAAACACTCATCTGCATGCCAAGCTCGACCACACGGTCTGCCGGAATGCGGAAGAATTCAATGGCTCTTGCCGATTGGTTGGCCATCATGATGAAGAGGCGCTGTTGCCAGAAAGGCATTTTGGAGCGGGCTGAAGTTCGGATGACTCGACGGCCTAAGAAATAAGAAGCTTGGCTCGGATCAATCTCCAAGCCTTTCTCAGCACAGGCGCGCAGGATAGAGGGCACGTCGGGCTGTTCCATATAACCGAACTTGGCGATCACGATGGAGGCCCCTAAGGGTGCGGTGGTGACGGTGACACGGTCTTCGTCCACACGCGGTTGATCTGCTGTCTTGATGGTGACGAACACCAGCCTGTCATGCAGAACGCGGTTGTGTTTCAGATTATGCATGAGGGCCGAGGGTGCGTATTTCGGATCGGTTTGCAAGAATATCGCCGCACCAGCGACGCGGGATGGTTGGCGACGCTCCAAGCTTTCGAGAAGGCTTTGCAATTCGACCGACTCTTTTTGCAGTTTGTTGATGAGGAGTTTGGAACCGCGCATCCACGTGAGCATCAGCAAGATAATGGTAAAGCCGATGAGCAAGGGTAGATAACCACCATTGGCAATTTTCAAACCATTGGCTGCGAGGAACGCGGTTTCAACGACGAGAATAAAGCTCAAGACGGGAATGACGACCACGCGGGGCAGAACGCGCGCGGTCCAGAAATAGACCATCGCGAGAATGACGTTTACGATCATGGCGAGGTTGACGGCGATGCCATAGGCCGATGCCAGGCTGTCGGATGATTTGAAGACGAGCACCAGTAAGATCACCCCGAACATCACCAGCCAATTGATTTGGCCGACATAGATCTGGCCGCTTTCTGTTTCGGACGTGTGAACGATGTTCATCCGTGGGAAGAGGCCGAGCGCAATGGCCTGCTGGGCAATCGAGAACGCGCCCGTGATGACGGCTTGGCTGGCGATTACGGTGACGGCGGTGGCCAGAAGCACGAGGGGCACCAAGCCCCATGCAGGCATCATCAAGAAGAAGGGGTTTTCAGCGGCTTGCGGATTGGCAATCACGAATGCGCCTTGACCGAGATAATTCAAAATCAGGCTGGGGAAGACAATGGCCAGCCACGCCAAGCGAATAGGCTTTTTGCCGAAATGGCCCATATCTGCATAGAGCGCCTCGCCGCCTGTGACGGCAAGGAACACGCCGCCGATGACCAAGAGAGCCAAACCCGGCTGGTGGATCAACATGCCAAGGCCATACATTGGATTAACAGCGTTAAACACCGTGGTGTTGTCGGCAATATGAACGAGACCGGCGAGCCCCAGCACGATGAACCAAATAAAGGTGACGGGCGCAAAGATCGCCGCAATGCCAGCGGTGCCCTTGTATTGAAAAATGAAAAGCGTGATCAAAACGGCGAGCGTCAGGGGAACGACGAAGGGCGCAAAGCCCGGATTGATGACTTCCAAGCCTTCAATGGCCGAAAGAACCGAGATGGCCGGCGTGATCATGGCATCGCCAAAGAAGAAGGCCGCACCGATGATGCCAAGGCCTAAAATGATGCCGCCCTTTTTCTTCAGAATGTTTTGGACAAGGACCACTTCTGAAAGGATGCCGCCTTCGCCGTGGTTATCGGCCCGCATGATGATCATCACATATTTGACCGTGACAATCAGGAACAAGGCCCAAAGCAAGAGGGAGACAACGCCCAGAACGGCGGTGTTCAAATCGACACCAGCACTGGACACTGGTTTTAAAGCTTCGCGCATGGTGTAGATCGGGCTTGTGCCGATGTCACCAAAGACAACACCAATCGAAGCAAAAGCGAGCTTCAGATTGATCTTCGAAAAAATAGACGCGTTAGACGAATCCGCGTGGCTCATTTGGCCCCCGAGCTTTCACAATCATTGCAGGCCATCGTTCCCTTCAGGGAGCCGCAACAACGGCGCGGCATTCAGCAGGTAGGCCCGCCAGAGTCAAGGGGGGCCGGGGTTTAGGACGTGGTGTGCCGGGTGGGGGCTTTTTATGCACCCACGGCGCATCAGAATACCAATAGGCCAATTCTTTACCACAGCCAGTGCCGTCTGTGGGATGCGGCTCCCACTGATTTTTGCATGCCTTCATGCCTTCAGGGCATTTCATGCGCACGTGAAAATGGAAGGTGTGGCCATAGAGCGGACGCACCTTGGCGAGCCAGGCGCGATCAGACCCTTTGGCCCAGTGACAAAGCTCGGCCTTGATGGGGGGATGCACAAAGATGCGCGCCACTTGTGGGTCTTGTGCCACGGTTTGGATCAAACGATCACGGCTCTCGGTCCAAACATCGTGGTTCAATGTCGTGCGGTTTTTGACCATTTCGATCGGCACAAAGGTTTCGCGTTCAGCAGCACTCAACACGCGGTCCGGCATGGGGGTGAACCAGATGTCCGCATCCAAACCAATCTGGTGGCTGGCGTGGCCCGTCTTCATCGGTCCGCCACGCGGTTGGGACATGTCGCCCACAAGAAAGCCGTTCCAGCCCGCTTTGGCTTTGGCTTCGGCTGAAATGCGTTCTAGGAAAGAGTCCAATTGCGGCGTGCCCCAATTGCGCTGGCGCGAGGGGCGCATCACTTGCCAGGTATCGCCGGTGACTGGGAGTTGCTGTGCGCCCGCGAGGCAACCCAGAGCATAGGTGCCGATGGCTGAGGCGCGCAGATGGGCAGGGGACTTCTCGCCGCCAAAGAGTTTCTTGGCCGGCAAAGCAAAGATGCTGAGTGCATGTGGGGCAGGCGAACTTGTGGCGAGTTTTGCCAAGCCGCCTTGGTCATCGGCGGTTTGGGCTTGCGCTGCCGAAGTTGCCACAAGCAACGCCAGGAGCAATGCAAGGCGCTGTTTACTTTTTGCGGAAAGCATCAAGCGATACCACTTTGGTTGTTTCATCGCTGTCGGCTTCAGCTTTCTTGGTGTCGGCAGTCTCAGCCCCTTCGGGCGTTTCCATCTTGGGACCTGCGTCTTCTTTCACATCGACCACTTCGAACTGTAAACCAAATTGCACTGCGGGATCGAGGAAGCCTTTGACCGCTGCAAAGGGGATCACCAGTTTTTCGGCAATGTTGTCGAAGGTGAGCTCAACTTGAAAACGCTCTTCGGTCACTTGTAAATTATAGAATTGATGCTGCATGACCACGGTCATCTCGCGGGGATATTTGGCGCTTAAGCGCTCCCCAATCGACACGCCGGGATAGCGCGTGTTGAACTGGATATAGAAATGATGTTCGCCGGGAAGGCCCGATTTTTCAACTTTGCGCAAAGCATCACGCACCACGCCACGGAGCGCGTTTTGCGCAAGCTGATCCTAGCGCATCAAATCTTCAGGCATTTCACCGATCTCAATCTACAATTCCGACTCGAAGCGGCAACATAGCCGCTCCGGTAGGCGATTGTCACGCTTTTGAGGAAGTGGCGGATTTCAATCTGCGCGGGCGTGTAACCTTGCGCCGCCGGGATTTCTTTGGTGGTTCCGCGGCCACATGAGGCAGCGCTGCCGCAGTTTTCTCGCGTTCAATCTTGTCAATGATCTGGTCGACATGGGATTGAAACGTCGTGTTGAACCGCTTGCGGTAGGTTGGC
>JAYWAB010000059.1:0-3046 GCA_043782835.1 Aestuariivirga sp. | reverse complement strand
TTTTTGATTCTGCGCGCCGTCGTGCCCATCGTCCTTTCTCTGGCGGCCTTTACCTACATGACGCTGTACATGACATCCTGGTCAGTGGGCATGCGCCTGGCTGGCGCGATGGGTGGGCTTTTGATCGGCTTCTATTTGCCCGGCGTATTTGTCGGCAACATGGTTACAAAGCGTAAGGCTTCCATCAAGAAGGCCTGGTCAGATGCGCTGGACTTGCTGCTCATTTGCGTGGAATCCGGCATGGCGTTGGAGCCTGCAATGCAGCGCGTGTCGAAGGAAATCGGCTCGCAGTCAGTTCCGCTGGCTGAGGAAATGCAGCTCACCACGGCTGAGCTTGCCTATTTGCCAGACCGCCGCAAGGCCCTGGAAAATCTGGCAAAGCGCACCGGGCTTGAAACGGTGAAATCGGTGGTAACAGCTTTGATCCAATCAGAACGTTACGGCACGCCACTTGGCTCAGCCCTGCGCGTGCTGGCAGAAGAAAACCGCAAGGACCGCATGTCGGATGCAGAAAAGAAGGCCGCCGCCCTTCCACCAAAACTCACTGTTCCGATGATTTTGTTCTTCCTGCCGGTCATTTTCGTGGTCATCCTTGGTCCCTCGGTGCTCACCGTCATGCAGATCCGGGGCGGGAAATAGAAGCACCCTTTCGCACCTCAGACGAAGTTTGCATCAGGCGAGAAATTCCGTGTTGTGTTTTGTTCCAATGGAATGGAGCACGGAAAAATTCCCACAGAGCAAGAAGGCCGGCCGCACTGATGCATAGCCAATAGATGGGTACGGTGAAAAGGCTGGCTGTCCAACCATGCATGCCTTTGGCATTCAGCGCCCGTGCACTCGCCAACATCATCACCAGCCAGCTCACCGGAATGAGGGCCACGAAGTAGCAGTCAAGCAGGGCTTGTAAGCCATGCATCGCAAATCCGCCGTTCAACATCTTCCAACCTAGCAGCAAGAGGAACAGCGGGTGCAGCACGGCCGAGGCGACAACGCCAAGCAGGCTGGCCTGCATCACCAGAAAGCCACCCGTCCCGATCTCATCTTGCAGAAGGCGCGGGCGGCGCATGTGGACCAGCCAGGTGATCAGGAATCCCTTCAGCCAGCGCGCGCGTTGCTTGAGCCAATTTCTGGGTGTTGAGCTTGCCTCTTCGTAAGTGATGCTGGAAAGCGTTGCCACTGTGTAGCCCAGCCTCGCAAGGCGGATGCCGAGGTCTGCGTCTTCGGTGACGTTATGGGCATCCCAGCCGCCCGCGACACGCAAAGTCTCGGTGCGGAAGTGGTTTGAGGTTCCCCCAAGCGGCAAGGGCCAGTTCAATTTTGCAAGGCTCGGCAACATGAGCTTAAACAACACGGCATATTCAATGGTGAACTGCCGTGTCAGCCAGTTCTCATTGCTGTTGTAAAAAGCCAGTTCCGCCTGCAGGCAAGCCAAGCTGGTGGGGCTATTGGCAAAGCGCCGCGCGGCTTGGCGCAATTGCATGGGTTCGGGAATGTCTTCCGCATCATAAATCGTCAGCAGCGAACCGCGGGCAAAGTGCAGCGCATAGTTCAGGGCGCGCGGTTTGGTTTGTGGCGTTCCAGCAGGAACAACCAGAACTTCAAATTGAGGTGGCAGTTTGAAGCGCGCCAACTCCCGCTTCATGCCAGTGTCGGTTTCTTCAAGGATCAGCTTGATATCAAGTTTGTGAGTTGGATAGTTGAGGCACTGCAAGGCATGAAGGATTTGCGGCAAAACGCGTGTTTCCCGGAACAAGGGCACCAGCACGCTATAAGTGGGCAGCCTTGTGTCATCCATCTCGGGTTCATCTGGCTCGTCTTCGCCCTTTTCGCTCACAGCGAGCAGCCGCAACCAAATGACGCCCAAAAAGAAGCTGCTGGCGATGAGTCCGGCAATGTCGGCAACACTTGCCAAGGGCAAGAGCGCACAAACCAAAACGGTGGCGATCGCAAAGGGCAAAATTTGGAGAATTCCGGGCAGGCCCGCACGTGCCGAAAATATGGGCGCCTTCACCACCAATCCATATGCCGCGCCTCGGGCCAGGCTGCGGCGCCAATTGCGGTGCACCGCCCTTTCAAAGTCATGCGGTTGAATGCGGGCAACCACCGGCCATTGTGCATCGGAATTGCGCGAAAGCGGGCTGGCCGAGGCATCCGCATAGAGAATGGTATGCGGCAGCCACGCCACGGGCACCAGGCGGTACTGCAGGGCCAGGGCCCGTTCTTCGGCATTCAAATGCTTGAATATCCGGTCAAGCAATGCGGCCGGAACAGCAGGCAGGCTGGCGGCACTCTCAGGCTCGGTACGGCCTGTTCGCGGTTGCCCAGCATCTAATGGTTCGCTTATTACGAACTTCTGGCTATGAACGCCCATGATACATACTGCGGCCCCCCAAACCGCGCCCCCGTTGTAATCTAAGCGCAAGACAAGTTATGGTTGCTAGAATGTTAAGGTGGTATTTTTCAATAGCTATTCTATCTATGGTTGTAGTTGGAGTTGGTTCAGTTTATTCAGCTGAAACGGTTCAATTTCCACGCTTTCGTCATGTGGACAAAGCGGCTCCCGCCCCGCAAGCGGCACTTCCAGCGACGCTGACGCTCTTGGCAGATGAGGATTTTGCCCCCTTCAGCTTCAAGACTGCCGACGGCAAATTCTCAGGCCTATCGGTTCAACTTGCGCTGGCGGCCTGCGCCGAACTGAAGGTGCAATGTCAGGTGCGCGGCATGCCCTTCGCTGGCCTCAGTGTAGCGTTGCAGCAGAAGCAGGGTGATGTGATCATTGGTGGCCCGCAGGCCAAGGCTGGTGCATCCCAGGTTCTGGCCGCCACCAGGGCCTATTTCTATTCATATTCAGCCTTTCTCATCCGCAGCGGCACAAGCTTTGCGGGAACTGATACGAAATCCCTCGCTGGCCGCCGCGTCGGCTTTGTGCAGGCCAGTGCCCAAGAAATATTTCTGAAGAAATACTATGACAGGGCCACGCTGGTGCCCTTTCCAACCGAGGAAACCTTGTTTGAAGCGCTGCGCACTGATGGGCTGGATTTGGCCT
>JAYWAB010000058.1:0-6180 GCA_043782835.1 Aestuariivirga sp. | reverse complement strand
TGCGCACCGGAATGCCGGAGCCTTTCATATCCTTGTAGGCGCGCGCAATCTCGAAGCGATGGGCGCGCTCTGGCTCAGCGTTGGAGAGCAAACAAATCTTCGCCGTGGTGCCGCCCATGTCGAAGGAGAGAACCTCCGGCAGTTTCAAACTCTGCGCCATGCGGCTGGCGAGAATGGCACCACCGGCGGGGCCGGATTCCACCAGGCGGATGGGAAAGCGCGCCGCTGTCTCCAGTGTTGTTAGACCGCCGCCAGACATCATCAGATAGAGCGGTGCATCCAAACCGATCTTGGCCAGGCCATCGCGCAGGCGGAAAAGGTAACTCGCCATCAGGGGCCTCACATAGGCGTTGGCCACGGTGGTGGAAAAGCGTTCATATTCGCGGATTTCAGGGGCCACTTCTGACGACAGGCAAATGGTGACATCAGGGGGCAGGAGGGGCCTCAACAGTGCCGTAATGCGCTGCTCATGTTTGGGGTGGGCATAGGCATGCATCAAGCCGATGGCCACGGCCTTGCAGCCCTTCTCGCGGATGGTGGTCGCCAGTGCTGGCACAGCGGTTTCGTCCAGTGCGATCAAAACATCGCCATTCACCGCCAGCCGCTCACGAATGGGCAGGCGCAGATGGCGCGGCACCAATGGCGTGGCGCGGTCAATCATCAAGTCATAGTGGTCAAAGCGCTTTTCATAACCTTGTTCAATCACATCACGAAAACCCTCGGTCGTGATGAAAGCGGTCTTGGCGCCCTTGCGTTCAATCAGGGCATTGGTGGCCAGCGTTGTGCCATGGATGAACACATCCACGTCTGATGGTTTGAATCCCGCCTCGGTGATCACTTGCTGCAGACCTTCCAAAACAGCCAGTTCCGGGGCCGCAGTAGTGGTCAGCACCTTGCCGCTCCAGCGCTTCTTGCCCTGTTCCAGCACAATGTCGGTGAAAGTGCCGCCAATGTCGGCGGCCAGTTTGAGGGGGATTGCCATCAGGTATTGTTGGCCGATTGATTGGCGTTTGACAAGAGTTGCAGGATTCGCTTCAATTAAATGATGGTCAAAATCACAATTCAAGATGTAGCCCAGAAAGCGGGCGTATCAGTTGCTACGATTGACCGGGTGTTGAACCACCGTCCCGGCGTGAAAACCCGCACCATTGAAAAGGTGGAAGGAGCCATTCGTGAGCTGAACTATCAGCCAGACCGGATTGCCGCACGGCTCGCAAGGGGTCGCGAATATCGCTTCTGGTTTGTTTTGCCCAATACGGCGGGCGAATTCATGAACCGCATTTCAGATGAGGTCGAGGCCGCCGCCAAGCGCATGGCGGGCGAGCGCGTGACCATTATGGTGAAACGCGTGGATGTTTTTGACGGGCCACTTCTGGCCAAAGTTCTCGATGAATTAGAAGACGGTATTGATGGTGTGGCTGTCGTTGCACTTGATCACCCTGCCGTGCGCGAGGCAATCAATACATTGGTGGCCAAAGGTGTTGCGGTTGTGACTTTGGTGTCAGACGTGCCGGGGTCCAAGCGCACACATTATGCCGGCATCGATAATTCCTCGGCGGGGCGCACTGCAGCGGGGTTGCTCGGTCGGTTTCTTCATGGTCGCAGGGGAAAGGTGGGGCTGTTTGCCGGCTCGCTGGCTTTGCGCGATCACATCGAAAGGCAGTTTGGTTTTGAACAGGTGATGGCGCATGAGTTTCCGGATCTGATGGTTTTGCCGGTGCGTGAGTCGCGCGATGATATGGAGCGCAGTGAAGAACTGGCGCGTGCCTTGTTGCGCGAACATCCCGATCTTCTCGGCATCTATAATGTGGGCGGCGGCACGGCGGGCATTACCGCCGCCTTGGAACTAGGTGATCGTGCCCAACCGGTGGTGTTTATTGCGCATGAAGTGACCGATGGTTCACGCCGGGCACTCATTCGTGGCACCATCGATGTGATCATCAATCAAGACGCAGGCCATGAAGTGCGCTCAGCGGTTCGTGTGTTGATGGCCAAAGCGGACAACACCCCGCTCATTGAAGCGCAGGAACGCATCCGCATTGATATCTTCATGCGGGACAATTTGCCTTAGGGTCGGGCCCGAAAAAATTCGACTACATCTTCCAGTGTTGGTGCCATGCCGCGCAAAGGCTTGGCCATGGCCAACATGATGCCGACGTGGCTTACGCCTTGATAAAGTTTGAGTGTTGAAGTGGCACCCGCCGCGCGCAGTGCTTTGTCGAGATTGATCGAATTGCGCGGGCGGCAGGTTGTATCCTCTGTTCCATGTAAAAGCAGAAATGGCGGCGTATCAGCGCGTACATGATTGATCGGTTGCGTGTCTGGCAAGTTGGGCACCCTGCCGAAGACATCGATGGAGATCGCGCTATCCAGTGGCAGGAAGTCCAACGGCCCCGCCAAGGTGACCACGCCCTTGATGGCGGAAATATCGGTTCCCAGATTCTCGAGATAATGCTTGTCCAAGATCGCCAGAGCCACATTGTAAGCGCCCGCAGAATGGCCCATGGCGAAGATGCGCTTCTGGTCACCGCCAAATTCACCCGCGTGGCGCGTGGCCCAATCGAGCGCAAGGGCTGTATCCTCCACAAAGGCGGGGTAGGGGTCTTGTGGATGGAGACGGTAGGAGATCACGAGGGTCAAGAAACCTTGTGCTGCCAAGGCGCGGCCCGCAAATTCATAAGGTTCCTTACTGCCGCTGCCCCATGATCCACCATGAACAAATACAATGACCGGCCAAGGCCCCCCGCCCATTGTCGGCGCATAAATATCCAGTTTGTTGCGTGGTGCAGGGCCATAGGCAATGTCGCGCTGGACGAGCGCTGATGCCGTGTCTTTGGGCACCAGAAGATTGAAGGTTTCCAGCGCGGCGAAATGATAAAGCAATCCGCCCGCAATCAGCAGGAAACCTAGGGCATATATCAGCCGCATCGCCAGCACTACAGCTTCTTCAATTTTGCTTCGATCGCGGCGCGCTTGCCCTCCAGGAATGGCGGCAGGGACAACGTCTCGCCCAGTTTGTCCATCGGCTCATCGGCCTGAAAGCCCGGGCCGTCGGTGGCGATTTCGAACAGGATACCACTCGGCTCGCGGAAATAGAGGCTCTTGAACCAGAAGCGATCCACCTTGCCGGAATTGGGGATGCGCAAGCTCTGTAAACGCTCTGCCCAAGCGTCATAGTCATTCATCGGAATATTAAAGGCCACGTGATGTACTGATCCGGCACCTTGTTGGGCGCGCGGCAAATTTGGTTCCACGCGCACATGAAGTTCTGCCACTGGGCCATGGCCATTCATCTTGTAAACATGCGTGTCGCCAATGGGTTTGGCGCGCGTCATGCCCATGGCATCCGTGAGCACGAGATCGGTGTAGTTCAGTTCTGCGACGCTCAGCGTAATCGGACCGAGGCCGCGAATTTGATGTTCGGCGGGAACAGGACTTTTGGTCCAGATATTGGCTGTGGCGTCAGCCTCATCTGTAACGAGGCTTAGGCGCTGGCCTTCAAAATCTTCAAAGGGAACGACCTGACGGCCATTCTCTTCAATCGCTTGGTTTGCCTTTACGCCGAGGGACTTGAAGCGGTCACTCCAATAGGCCAATGCCCCTTCGCCCTTGATGCGCAGGCCGGTGCGGATGACGGAATTGGTGCCGCGTTTTTCGGCCCCGGTGGGCCAATCAAAGAAGGTGATGTCTGTGCCTGCCGAACCTAAGCCATCGGCGTAGAAGAGGTGATAGGCCGAGGTGTCATCTTGATTGACCGTCTTCTTCACCATACGCAGGCCGAGAACTTGGGTATAGAAATGGTGGTTCTTGGGCGCGTCGGCGGTAACGGCGGTGAGGTGGTGAAATCCGTTGAGTTGCATGATGGACCTATTTGAAGTTCGTGAAGGTAACTGCGAACAATATGGGGGCTTTCTATACCAACTCCAACCGCTCTCTTGCCGCACTGGCGAGAAAAGCTGATCTGGTGAGCCCGCGTCTGTTGGCTTCAGCATCAATGGCGGCTAGCAATCCTGCGTCAAACGTCAAGCTTGCGCGTACAGTGCGCCCAGCGTCCAACACAACGGGCACGATCACGGCAATTTCATTTTGCTTTGGGTCAATGGTTTCGGTTTTTAAAATCTGGGCCATGCTGCGCGGTTTGGGGGCTGCTTTGCCTTTGATATTTTGGTGACTGATCCAATCGCGTGCGGCGGACATAGCGTCTGCAATTGCTGATTCAGGTGTGGTGCCACCACCATAGCAGCCCGCAAGATCGGGAATGCGAACGCCGTAAGCCTTGCCGCCGCCATCAAGAATGCCAACATATTGGGTCATTTTATCCATCCTGCTTTCTTGGCGATGTCGCGGGCAACGCCGGGGGAAACTTCGCGGTGGCGCGGTAAAATCAAAGTGGTCTCTGGGTGGGATCGATGATCAAACTTATCATGGCGACGACCATGGATTTTAATCCAACCCTCCCTTTCCAACCTTGCTATTATTTTACGCGTGTTGGTCTCGTTACCCATGGCGTTATTTGGGCGTGACCCCCTAAAAAGTCAAGATTTACTGCGCATAATAATACGCAGTAGGGAAGCGCCTTACCCCGCCACCAGCGGTTCCGGCTGGCCCAGAATGAAGCCTTTTCCTTCGAGCTTATAGACATCGGGCCGGAAGTTCACGCGGCCGTCTTCGGTGGCCCAGGCCGTCAAATACATGAAGCGTATGTCTGGGCCGCGCGACACTTTGACCAGCTGGGTTTCTTTGCCTGCGATGATCGGGTCAAAGTTGTTTTCATCATAGCCATCCTGGCCATTCATGATCCAGGTGATGAGATTTTTCACCTTATCAACGCGCACGCAGCCCGAGCTTTCCCAGCGATCATTGGTGGCGAAGAGTTCGCGGTGTGGCGTGTCATGCATATAGACCATGAATTTATTGGGGAAGTTGACTTTCACCGTGCCTAGAGCGTTATGATCGCCGAGGTCTTGCTTGAAGACGAAGCGATCGGCCGGCGTGTTTTGCCAATCCACTTGGGTTGCATCAATCTCCGGCCCATGCACGCCGTCAAAAATTCGGATGCCCATTTTTTGGAGATAGCCGGGTTCGGTCAGCATTTTTGGCATGATGTCTTTGGCGACGACGGAGGCGGGCGCATTCCAAGTCGGGTTGAAGATAATGTCGCTGACGCGGCTTTTCAATGAAGGTGTCGGCCGATCAAGTTTACCCACGACCACATTGTGGCGTGAATAGAGCTGGCCGAGTTCGACGGTTTCCAACTGCGCGCCGGGAATGTTGACGATGATATAGCGGGCCCCCAGATCGCGCATATGTTCGGCAATACGGGGCATGTTTTCTTGCAAGGTATAGAGCCGGGCTTGCGCGGTGATATTCATTTCCTTGCGGGTGCGCTCATCCATTTTACCTGTGGGCAATGCGCCGTGATTGAATTGGAATGATTTGATGGCTGTGGCAACACTCGCATCAAATTTGCCTGCGGTGGGTGATGCGAGCGTATCAAAATCAAGATAGCCCTCGCGCACCAAACGTTGGCGCAGCACTGTGATGGCTTGGGGTTTGGCGGATTTGTCATAACGGTCCGGCGGCAAATTAGGCCAGCCACCGCCAGCAACAATTTCCTCATACATGGCGATGGCGCCGCGCAGCGCTTCGAGCGATCCCAGGGTGAGCATCGGCGCCTGACCCTGGCCTGCGAGAATTTCAGTTTTGGTTGAGAGCTTGCCCTGCATGGCCATGCGCGGTGCGATGGATGTGACGGAACCCACCGATGCCGGATCTTCGGCGCGCGCGGCGGCGCTGAAGCCGAGCGGCACTGCGGCGGCTGCAAGGTGGATGAAATGGCGGCGGCTGATACGCTGATGAAACACTTTGTTAACTGACCTCGTCCCTGACCGCAACCTGACGGAACTTGGTGAACGGACAATTAAGGCCTGGATTTTTGTGAAGGAAGAAGCGAATGGCGAATGGAAATTTAGGCAGGTGGCAAGCAAGCTTTTTTATCCTCCCCTTTGGGGGAGGTGGCGCGGAGCGCCGGAGGGGTTCTCGGCGTTTGAGCAAGTCTCCCCTCCGTCATGCTTCGCATGACACCTCCCCCTCCGGGGAGGATGAGACGGCACAGCTTTGCCCTTGTTCGCCGGATGTCATCTCCGGCGGGAGGAAGAAAACAGGAAGCGCGTGGGGAAG
>JAYWAB010000057.1:0-2499 GCA_043782835.1 Aestuariivirga sp. | reverse complement strand
CTTCAGATAGCGCGACGGTGGCTGCAGAGCGAAGCAGGGCGTCCGCGGCAGCTCAGGCACTTTGACCGGCGCCACATAAGACCAGACATTCTCAAAGCAGAAGCGGCGTAGGCCGAGTGCATAGAGACGGTCGGTCTGTTCAATGATCGGCAACAGGCCTTCGCCCATCGGCACACCCTGCACAACTTGCGAACCATCGGGCGCGATGGTGATTACATGATCCTTGATATGTACGCAGTGAATGTACCGCGCCATCGCCTCCAGCGCATCGAAAGGTTCTTCGCCCACCATCTGGCTGTTGCCGTAGTCATATAGTGCGCGAACGAAGGGGTTTGCGACATCGTCGAGAATTTCGGTGATGGCCGCACCCTGGAAGTCCTCATGGTTCTCCAGGACAATGGTGATGCCAAGGGCTGCGGCGTCACCGGCCACTTCCTTCAGGTCGCGCTTGGTCCAGGCGATGAGATCGGCAAGCTCGCCTTTGTAGCGTGTGTAAGTGCGCAAGGTGTCCGCGCCACAGGCATGGGCAACTACCAGCATAGGGCGCATATCTGCAGTCGAAGTGCTCGACATGTCGAGTTCCATTTTCAGGCCGCGCCGCCGGCAGGCTTCTTTCACGCGGGCAAAATGTTCAGGCGAAGTGCCGCACAAGTCGCGGAAACCCGGCCCATTGGCCGAGATATTCACCCCGTCAAAGCCCGCGTCCGCCATCTCATTGATGTATGAAAACACGTCATATCCGGCAGGCCTGTAGCGCAGATGATAGCGCAAAGAAAAGCTGTGGATGTGGGTGGTGATGCGCTTCATCGCAGCCTCGTTAATAAAGCGCATTCAGCCGCCAGCGCGCGGGCATAACGCGTCGAGACTTCACCGGAGAGCAGCCGCTGGCGATAGATGCAGTAACAAGCAAAGCGCCAATGAAACGCTGCCCGTACAGCATGAAAATGATCGACAACCGGAGCGCTCCCGTAAGTCGCTAGAAATAAACCTTCATCTTCAAGCGAATGCGGTTCCAGCCCGTAAAGGATCATGAAAGCCGGCGAGAGAAACGCGACCATGTCTTCCACCGGATTGCCTAGGCCGGGGCATTGCCAATCGATGATGCGCAGCCCTTGTTGCGTCTTGATGATGTTGCCTGGTCCGAGATCGGTGTGGGCGAGGACCGGTGGTGGTGGGGCAAGACTTTTTGGCTTGGGCCGCAGCCACTCCAGCGTCTCGTCACCACCAGCGATGGCTAGAACCCGGTCGCCATCGGCCAGCACATCGGCATCCAATGATGGCAACACACGCAGACCCGGCGGCAGCGGGAGCTTGTGCAAATGCAGCAGACACCGTGCAATCTCGGCCGTGTCGCCCGACCAGGGCTTGCCCCAAGCATAATCATAGACCAGCACGGCTCCCTCATCAGTCTCTGGCAGGAACCCCCGGAATTCCGGTGCAAGCGCAGTCCCCTTCAAATGCTGGAGTACCAATGCTTCATGTTCTGGCAGGTTGGGAAAACTCGGATTGTCATCCAGAGCACTGGCCACAAACTCTTTCACCACCACATTACCAAAACGCCACACATGATTTTTGTACCCGCCCGTCAGCAAGTGGAAATCCTGTGGCGCCACCTCAAGAAGCCCCGTGGTCCGGAGCCTTTCAATCAGTCTTGCCGGCCAAGGAGGCGGGAGATCAGCATTTTGCATGCCGAAAGTTTCCTCAATTTCGAAACTTTGGCAAGCCGCATCGGTCGCGGCACTTGATTCGATCCGAATTGACTGACAGGAAAAAGCCAATAGGCCTAATCTGCTCTTTTGTTGGTCCCCGGCAAAGCGGCTCCGATTGGAGAGTATTTCTCGCTGTTTGCATCAAGCAGACCTTGCGCATAAACCAATTTTGCTCGTCTATAGATTTGGCATCCAAAGATGCGGTGGTGCCACTTTGCTTGGTGTTCTTTGAACAAATGTCCTGGGGGTATGACTATAAGAATACAAACGTTGGACGGGAAAATGTGTGTTACCCCGGCTGATACCCCAGCCCAAAATGGGCAACAGAGCCGTTCCGATTCCCTCAAAAAGCAACAGGACATGCGTGGCAATAACGACGTATTCAGTGCCAAATTCCACATCGATCGGAGCTGCTTCAGTGGAAAAGGGCTCGTTGACTTAGTGCCTTCGTGAACAAAGTGAAGATTTTCAACTTGTCTGTTATCAATTCTTGAGCGGTCTTCATCAGGACAACGCTTAAGGGCTCCTCTTGGCCCATCGCGCCTGATTGTTGAGTCTTGCAGTAAGATTGCTGTCCACCGGAAACCGGACCTGACTTAGACGTCGAAGAACCGACGTGAAAGACCCATTGCGGAAGTGAAACCGTCCGCGTTTGCCGGCTGCCAAGACGGCGCCACCCGCCCAAGTCGTGTGTAAACCTGTCCAAGACCGAACGAAGTTTATTCCCTCAACAACTCACCTGAACCGCCCATTTCTTTCGGCACGTCTGACCTGCCACTGAAGTTTCATC
>JAYWAB010000056.1:0-8136 GCA_043782835.1 Aestuariivirga sp. | reverse complement strand
GCGCAAACGTCGATAATCCTCACTGACAACTCACCAACGCAGAACTGAAGTGGCTTTGTTCGCTTTGACTCAGAAAAAGGAATGAACATGAAAAACAAGAAAGCCGCCATACGATATTTAGGATGGCGATTGATTGCATTGGTTGCGGTTCCAGTGGTCTTGGCCAGTAATGTTTACGCAGATGATGTCCCGGCCAAAATCCAGATCGGTGACCAATGGACTTACGACGAGACAAACGACATCACGGGAGCTCCCAATGGTCGGTTGCTCATGACAGTGACTGAAACGGGGGACAAGGATTTCACCGTCCACATTGGTTCTCCGAATAACAATGGCGGCTATCTTATTATCTTTGATTATGACTGGAATGCGAAGGAGCAGGCCCAGACAAAAATGACCCCTCATGATGGTCGAGGGGCACCCCATGATGCGAAAGTGGGAACTAGCTGGAACACCAATTTTACTTGGAAGGACATGAACAAGGGGGGTGGAGGCAAAGGGCAGGCAACTGGCAAATGTGTGAGCGATGAGAAGCTTGAGGTCCAAGCCGGAACATTCGATACTTTGAAGTGTGTGACTGTCATTAAAATCAAGCCGCCAGGTGGCGGTCCAGCAGTAACGGAGACAGAGATCACAACTTGGTTTGCCCCGCAAACTCTGCGCTGGGCCAGACGGAAATTCGTGACCAGAGAAAGAGGACATGTCTCCGAGAGCAGAACGCATGAACTCATTGCATACGAGTTGAAACAGTAAATTGCAAAATTGGGGAAAGTAAATTTGATTTTGTTGAATTCACTTTCAAGAAATTGTTCAGAATTTCGGAATTTCGGAATTTCGATTTCGTTCAATTTCGCAATTTCGGTGACGGTGCATTTAACCCTGTCACGCCTCAACATTTTCGGCAATGCTGGTCGGCTTGGGCACGGGCAATCCACCTTCTTTCAATCCATCAGCATGAAAGCGGATGGCGTTCTTAATTTCGGATTCGACTTCGGGCCGATCGGCCCCAGTGGCGATGCAGCCGGGCAGATCCGGCACGAAAGCTGAAAAGCCCATAGCGGTTTTTTCGGTCACGATGGCATAGCGCATAGATGAAGTGTCGCTGATGCTGGGCAGAGTTGCAATGGCACGGCGAACTCAACCAAGCTTATCAACAAATGTCTCCTCCACCTCAACGTCGTCTTCGTGGGCTTGCAAGACTTGTTGGTGGCGGGGGTTGGAATCTTTGACCCAATGCTGGAGTATGGACGGATATAGGCCAATCAGCGTACGCTGTCAAGGTGTAAATTCCTATCATAGGTACACATACACTAAGCGGCTGAGTCCAAATGCAAAAGCCAAGGCTTTCGCCCCGGCTCTTGAAACCCTGAAACTGTTACGCCTGAACTACTGGCGGTATTGCTGGATGCGGGTGGTGCGCAGGCCGGCGAGGCCGTGCTTTTCGATCGAGCGCTGCCAGCCGAGATATTCTTCGACGGTGAGTGTATAACGGCTGCATGCTTCTTCCAGAGAGAGCAGGCCGCCCCTGACGGCAGCGACGACTTCAGCCTTGCGGCGGATCACCCAACGGTGCGAACCGGGGGGCGGAAGATCGGCGATCGTCAAGGGACTGCCATCGGGCCCGATGACGTAATTGACGCGTGGACGCAACTGACCATTCATAGACGCATACTCACAAACTGACCTTGCGAATTTCGGGCGACTGGCCCTTCCGCACCCGACCACCATGCCAGCAGGGACTTAAGAATGACCTAAGTGAAAATAAACAAATCGCAAACGCCTGGGCAAATGTTGGCCCAATTCGGCACAACCCGGGCCATATTCCAGCTGACTTGAAAGATTTTTACAAAAGGCCCAGAAGGGCGCGATGAAAGTAGACCCAAAGATCATCCGCCTTGTGCATGAAGCCATGGGGCTTGCCGGCGCGCCGGAAAGCCACCGGGTGGTCTGTGCCATGTCGGGGGGCGTTGACTCGTCGGTTACGGCAGCGCTGCTGAAGCTGGCGGGCTATGATGTCGTTGGCATCACGCTGCAGCTCTATGACCATGGTGAAGCCATCCGGCGCAAAGGGGCCTGTTGTGCCGGGCAAGATATTCATGACGCGCGGCGCGTTGCTGCCCATCTCAATATTCCGCATTATGTTTTGGATTTTGAATCGCGCTTCAAGGAAAGCGTGATTGATGATTTCGCCGAGGCTTATGTGCAAGGTGCCACACCCATTCCATGCGTGCGCTGCAATCAGACTGTGAAGTTCGCTGATCTGTTGGGTTATGCGCATGATCTCGATGCGAGCGCCTTGGTGACGGGGCATTATGTGGAGAGCCGTTCGCGTTCAGACGGGTCGGGTCACCGCGATTTGTACACGCCTGCTGATATTGCGCGAGACCAAAGTTATTTTCTCTTTGCCACCACGCAGACGCAGTTGGATTATTTGCGTTTCCCTTTGGGCCTGCTCAGCAAGCCTGAGGCGCGGGCTGTGGCGCTGGAGCTGGGATTGGTCGTGGCCGACAAGCCCGACAGCCAGGATATTTGCTTCGTGCCCGATGGCAATTATGCCGACGTGATTACTAGGCTTCGGCCGGACGCAGCGCGGGCCGGCGAGGTTGTGGATCTGGAAGGCCGCGTGCTGGGCCAGCATGAAGGCATCATTCATTTCACCATCGGTCAACGCAAAGGCCTTGGTGTCAGCAGCCCGGAACCGCTCTATGTGATCAGCCTTGATGCAGCACAGGCCCGTGTGATCGTCGGTCCGCGCGAGGCTTTGAAGCGCAATGAGATTGTGATCGGCGAAGTGAACTGGCTCGGGGCAACACCATTGAGCCAAGTGCCGCAGGCGATAAATGTGCGCATCCGTTCAACGCGGGCACCTGTTGCGGCCAGCATCTGCTCGGATGGGGCCGGGGCGATGCTTACCGTTGATGGCGGGGAATATGGCGTGTCGCCGGGGCAGGCTGCGGTGTTTTATGCCGGCACTGGAGCTGGCCAACGCGTGCTGGGTGGCGGATTCATTTCGCTCCAGCAACCGCGCGTGGCGTTCACGCGGTCCGTCAGCAGCCTCGCACAATCTGCTTGATATAGCGACGCTTTGTAGTCTATTTGCGACGAAACCGGGAGAGACCATGACCCAAGTGCGTCAATTGCAGAAGATGGATGAAGATGATGTGCGCAAGGCCTATCGGCGTTGGGCACCCGTCTATGACGCGACCTTCGGTCGGCTGGTCACCGCCGGAATGCGCCATGCCACCCGTGAGGCTGGGCGATTTTCCGGGCGGCTGCTGGACGTTGGCGTCGGCACAGGGCTTTCCTTGCCCCACTACGGGCCGCAGCTCTGTGTCACGGGAATTGATCTGTCGTGCGAAATGCTTGACCGCGCGCGTGCCCGGGTGAAGAAATCGAAAGCCAGCAACATTGAGGCGCTGCTGGAAATGGACGCGGGCGATTTACAATTTGCCGACGAAAGCTTTGATGTTACCATTGCCACCTATGTGCTGACAGTGGTGCCCGACCCCGCCAAGGTTGTGCATGAACTGGCGCGGGTAACCAAGCCCGGCGGCACAGTGTTGATCGTCAACCATTTCAGTGTTGAGAACGGATTGCGTGGGGCCATCGAGAAGGGCCTAGCCAAACACACCACAAAGCTGGGGTGGCGGCCGGAGTTCCCGGTGGACACGCTTTTGGTGAGCGAGAAGCTCCGGCTGGTTTCAATCCGGCCTGTCAAACCCCTGGGGTTCTTTACGTTGCTCGAATTCAAACGCATGGCGTGATTGCGCCGGGCGGCTGGCCTTCCTATAGTGGCCACAGGAGAACCCATGGCCAAACTTCATCTGAAGCCCAATGTTGAACATGAAATCAAGAAGGGCATGGCCTGGTCTGTCCACGCCTTTACCACCAGTGGCATCGTGCTGGGTTTCTTGGCGCTGGTCAATGTTCTCAAAGGTGATGCCGTGGCCGCCTTCATGTGGCTTGGCTTGGCGTTGTTTGTTGACGGCGTTGATGGCACTCTGGCGCGGCGGGCGCGGGTCCATGAATACACGCCTAATTTTGATGGTGCTTCGCTTGATCTGGTCATAGACTTTTTCACCTATGTGGCTGTGCCGGCCTTGATGATCTATTGGTTCAATATGGTGCCCGTGCCCTTCATCTTTGCAGGCCAAACGTGGAGCTTGATCTGCGGCGCATTGATCATGGCAGTTTCCTGCTACACTTTCGCCAATGTGGGCATGAAGAGCTTTGATTATTATTTCGTGGGCTTCCCGGCGATCTGGAATGTGGTGGTGCTTTATTTCTATTTGTTCAACACGGGTTGGGTTATTAATTTTGTGACCGTGATCTTCCTCAGTGTGTTGACATTTATTCCAGTGAAGTTCGTACACCCCTTGCGCGTCACCCATTGGCGCAGTGTCACCATTCCGATGACGGTGCTTTGGGCTGCGATGACGCTCAGTCTTGTCATCTCCGGCCGCAACCCGGATTATTCAGATTGGCTTTATAAGCTGCAGCTTGGGCTGTTCGGGTTGGCCTCACTTTATTTTGCAGGCATCTCGCTGTGGCGCACATTTGTTCTTGGCGACAAGGGCGAAGAAGAAGCACAAAGGGCATGAGCCATGCGCTTGACTTTTGGGGGATGCATTCCCTATACGGCGCGAACGTGTCGGGGTAGCTCAGTTGGTTAGAGCACGGGAATCATAATCCTGGGGTCGGGGGTTCAACTCCCTCTCCCGACACCATTCCTTTTCGAACTTGCTAAACTGACGTTGGCGCTTGGCGTGAAGAGGACACTTGATGATTGATTTTATGATGAGCAAGGCTGGTGTCATTGGTGTCGCCTTCGTCTTCATATTCGGGCTTGAGCGCTTATACCCCATGGTGGCGGTGCGCCATAGTTTGGCGCAGCTGGGGCGGAATTTTTCGCTCGCCGGGCTTAATGTGGTTTTAGGACCACTGGTGGTTTTGCCGCTTTCGGCTTTTGCTGCCCACCATGGGCTGGGCCTGCGCCCGGGCTGGTGGAACATTGCGCTTGATCTTTTGGTGCTCGATCTGTGGATCTATGCTTGGCACAGGCTCAATCACGTCATTCCATTTCTCTGGCGATTTCATGAGGTCCATCATCTTGATGAAGCGCTCGATTCATCAACGGGTTTGCGATTTCATTTTGGTGAAGTGGCACTCTCTGCCTGTGTTAGGGCCTTGCTGGTGTGGCTCCTCAGTGTGCCCATCGCATCCGTGTTGATATTTGAAACGCTGATCGTTGTGGCGGCGCTGTTTCAACATTCAAATATGAAACTGCCCGAGATGTTTGAACAATGGTTATCCTTCATCATTGTCACGCCGTCGATTCACTGGGTGCATCACCATGCGCTGCGCCGCGATACTGACTCCAACTATGCCACCATGCTTTCGCTATGGGATCTTGTTTTTGGTTCGCGCAGTGCAAGCGCGCGCACTCTTGATATGGACATGGGGGTTGAAGGCCTGTCAGATGTTGGTCTGTTGGGCTTGGTGGCGCGCCCCTTCGGGCGGGCCAAGGTTAACGTGCATGGCACCAAAGCTGCAACACGGCTTTAGGATATTCAGGTCTTCTGATACTTGACCTGAAATGGCACAGATGGAACGTATAAATGGCTGATGCTGACGCTTTTCTGAAAGCGCTGAAACAAGCAAGACTAAGCGAGGCTGCAAAACTTGATGCAGTGCTGAACTTGCGTGATGCGCGGGCCTTGCGACTGGAGGCGCTGCGTGATGCAATTTTGCCAGCACTTGCGGGCCATGCTGCGGCGCAAGCCTTGTTTGAACTGAATTTGCAGGATGGCGAGACGCCGCGATTGTGGATTGATCTGATCTCGACAGTTGAAATGGAACCGGATCCGAAAACCTATCGGCTTTTCCAGCAGCGTGAGAACAACCGCGACGTTGTTTTTGAATCGCGTGATATGGGCGAAATGAGTGATGCCGTTGTTCGTTATCTCGCGCACCGCTATGTGGCGCAGGATCGACTATCGAATGCAGTTGGGGTGCGGCGTTTAACGCAGCAGGGTTATAGCCTGTACGAGATGATCTATGCTTGGGTGACGGGCATTTTGTTTGGTGTGCTGGGTCTTGTGGCCTGGGCTTTGGCGACAGGCCATTTGAAATTCTGATTCTCTCGCAGCAGATTGCAATTATGTGACGGATGAAGCATGACCGTCATTTATTCTTGGGGATATATTCAGTTACAAACTGAAACACCATGTGATTTCCGCTTCGCCGCTGACTTGGTAAATTCGTTTCAGGCAAAAGAAGCGCAGGCGGATAAATTGACTGGAACACTTGCAGTAAATATCCCATCGGTATCAGAGATACCGTTGGTGAGAACTCCCACAATCAATCGGGATTTGCCGCAACGGGTGGCAGATTTTGTGACTTTGGCCGAAGCTCTGGATTACGCTGCACAAGGTGTGACGGGGTTTAATTTTTATTCTGGCCGTGGGGCGCTGTCATCTGTGCTCGGCTATACTGAAATGCGCCGCCAGGCTTTGGTAACGGCGCGGAAGCTGCTTTCCACCGGATTGAAACGGATGGACCGTGTGGCCATTGTGGCCGAGACAGGCCCTGAATTTGTGATCACGTTTTTTGCCTGCCAATATGCGGGCCTCATTCCATGCCCGGTGCCTTATAGCATGTATATTGGTGGCAAGGATGCCTATGAGGTTCGCATTGCGGGCATGTTGCGGGCCGCCGATGCGCATTGCATTGTCACTCCCCTGGAACAAGTTGATAGTATTCGCGTGGCGGCAGCTCTGGCTGGCGTCGACCTGGTGTTTACCCATGAAGACTTGGCGGTTCTGCCGGAGGCCATGTCGAAACTGAAAGGCTTTGGCGCTGACGAAGTTGCCTATATTCAATATTCATCCGGTTCGACATCTGCGCCCAAGGGGGTTTTGATTTCGCAACGCGCCATCATGACCAATGCCAATGGCATGTTGGCCTTTGGCATGAACATCAGACCGACGGACCGGGGTTTTTCCTGGCTGCCGTTTTACCATGACATGGGTCTTGTGGGTTTCTGTTTGAGTCCGATGTTGTCGCAATGCAGTGTCGATTATCTGGCGACAACATCGTTTGCGCGGCGCCCGGCTTTGTGGCTGAAACTGATTTCAGACAATCGCTGCACGATTTCTTTCTCGCCAACTTTTGGGTATGATCTTGCAGCCAAGCGTGTCGGGTCAGAGGCCGTGAAGCTTGATCTTTCCTGCTGGCGCGTGGCAGGCATTGGCGGCGATATGGTGCGGCCTGATGTTTTGAAAGCTTTCGCGGCTTCATTGGGCGCAGGCAAGTTTTCTTCTCTGGCGTTCTTGCCTTGCTATGGCATGGCAGAATCGACGCTGGCGATTTCCTTCTCAAAGCTGGGCCAGCCGCTGCGGGTGGATCATGTGGACCGCAAAGCGGTGCATGATGACAACATGGCCATTGCTGTTCCGGCCGATGCGCCAGATGCGCGCGGCTTTGTGGTTTGCGGGCGGATTATTCCGGGCCATGAGATGGAAGTGCGCAATGCGGCGGGCGAAACTTTGGCGGCGCGGCAGATTGGGCGAATTTTCGTTAAGGGCAATAGCCTGATGAGCGGCTATTTCAATAATGCTGAATCAACCGCTGATGCGGTGGATGAGCGTGGATTTCTCGACACGGGCGACATGGGCTATCTGCTTGATGGTGAGATTGTTGTCACCGGCCGCGCCAAGGATTTGATCTTGCACAATGGCCGCAATATTTGGCCGCAGGATATTGAATGGGCGGCAGAGCAAAACGGTGAACTCAAATCTGGCGATGTGGCGGCCTTTGCCGTTGAAGGCGAAGATGGCGATGATGAAGTTGTCGTGCTGGTGGAATGCCGCAGCACAGATGCCTCTGTCCAAGATCAGTTGCGCCGCGATGTTGCCAAGTTGGTGCATCAAGGTTCCGGCGTTGATTGCGATATTGTTCTTGTCGCACCGCGCAGCCTGCCTTTTACGTCCTCTGGTAAGCTTTCGCGCGCCGGTGCCCGCCTCAGGTATCTTTCCGGTGAGATGACAGTCATTGCCCCCGCGCAGGCCTAACAAAAAACGGCGCATTCGCGTTGCACTGACGGGAGCCACAGGCTTTTCCGGCGCGTTCATTTTG